>JAYTVM010000172.1:0-2000 GCA_043743995.1 Pirellula sp.
GACCGGGCCAAGCGCCTGCTCGCAGCCAAGGAAAAGCGGAACGCGACCGCCTAGCCGATTTGCGACCAAAATTCCTACTGGTTGACGTGGGCGCTTACGTTCGATTCAGAGTGAGGTGTTCTGTCAGCGAGAACTTTTTTTGCTGCGGCGTCAGTTTGTCGTGCGGTAGGCGAGCTACCAACAATCGGTTCACTTCTTTCTTTAAGTGCCGCTTCAGACCCTTTTTTTTCCGAATTTGCTGCGTGCTTTTCAGCGATCTCTTGTTTCCTTTTGTTTGCACGGTCACTTCGAGCAAGTGCGTCCTCCGCCTCACGTATGCGAAATTCTGCAAGCTCAGTCCCGCCCGGTGTCATAAATGCGACGTTACATGACGGGCAATTCGATTTGGATCCAATCTCGGAAATATCGGCAGTAAGCTGCAGGTTGCAGCCGGGGCAATTGAACTGCAATCGCTTGATGCCAAAAATATTTTTGAGTATTTTGGGACTTAACTCAAACATGGCGAGCCAACGTGTTCGCGGGGAAAGGCATGGCGGACGAACGCTGGCCATCGCCGAGCGGAACGGCAACCACTGCCAACCCGCGTTTTCGAGTGCTCCGTATGCATGGCTTTGTTCGTCGGCATTTATGTCGAGGTATGGCGTTACGACTTCCCCTTACTTTATCACGGACGGTCGCTTAAAGTCGCCTCGGACATTGAAGAATACGGAATATGATTTTGTTTTGGCTGCTTTACTTTTGGATAAACGATCAGACTTGATTGGTTTTCCGTAGAAAACACGAACCTTAGTTTTTGGATCATCCGGATCCGCTTCAAGCGTTTCTTTGGAGAATGTGAACCAATCGAATACAACGCCACCATCGTTATCATACGATGCGACAACGCATTTGTCGCCACGAGTAATGTCGGTTGCCATCGTCGCTTGGAGCCCCGTCGTGTTCAGGTCGAAAAATGCCCCCGTTTTGTACAGACTCGCATGGTCTCGACAACGGCAATTGTTGAAGTTGACAGTCATGTTTTAATCCAGACTCCAGATCGACGAACGACCCCATTGACCGAGGGCGAGTAGTAATCTCAACGCAAGTCAGAGCCCGGTGACCGAGCCCTTCGTGTCCAATGGTTTGTTCTGATTTTTGTTGTTTGTCAGCCCTGAATCGATCTTCTATTGGCCGATCAGGATGTCAGTATTACGAATACGGCCCACTAGCATTGTATGGGCTTGGTTGTCACGCTGCAACACAATGGCACGCTAGATTTGCGTGGATGCATGATAATGCAATCCACGACTTGGCCCTGGCGTGTTGAAGTGTCAGGCTGTCGCCAATCAAACGCCCTGCGATCCTAACGAACCTGGCGTATGCGGGAAAGTTATTAGTGAAGATTGTCTTCGATTAGTGTTCCAAAGTTTTCAGGTCTTCGAACAGCGAAGCAAGGAACACTAATCGACACTAATCTCCGCTAATCTAGCTGCGATCTCATCGAGCATTGAAAATCAGAACGATTGCGATCAGCGAGGCCGAGTAGTTGACTCAACGCAAGTCAAAAACGGCCGATTGAGGCCTTCGTCTGCATCGCTTTGTTCTGGCATTTCTTCGTGCTCGTGCTCAGCATCGCGGTGCTCGTGCTCGTAATCGTCGAGTACAGTATACGCGGTCAGCGATTCCGACACACCATCGAATTTCATTGCCATTCGAGTCAACATCGCGACGATCCGCACCAGCTTGGATTTAAGTTGGAAACTCGTTTCCCCATCTAGACCACCGGATACTACAAGCACGTCTTGAATCGCAGCGCATTCCAATGCCGAACCGCGAGCAATGTCCAGAAATATCGCCCTATCTTTCAAACTGCGTTTGCCATTTCATTCCGCAATGTTGAGCGGAATGGATTGTGCTGCCCGAAGCCATTGATCGCGGGCGTGGCGATGCAAACCCGTCAATCCGCTCGACGTCTCAAATGCACTCGCTACGTATTCAATCGAGAGGCGATAGACGTCCAG
>JAYTVM010000173.1:0-6415 GCA_043743995.1 Pirellula sp.
CCAGAATTCCTGAAGTGCTAGGAATTCTGGCGAATCCCACTACCGTGCACTCATCGATGCTTGTCACATTGGTAACTTTTTCTACGCCGCTCGCCTTAGCCGGCAGTTTCGGAATGAGTCGATGCGTCCTTGGAGGCTTACCGCGAGCGGCCCGACATGACTCTTTTGCGTCGACGGATAAACCAGCCCAAACCTGCCAGCGCTAGTATCCCTGGTCCAAATGCCATGAGTCGGCGAGTTGGTTTAGTCCAATCCGACTGACTTACAAGATCGGGCGAGATCGTCTTCATGATGTCCGTGTTGGCATGTCGGCCGCGAACTTTCATGCGATGGACAAGCAGATTGCTCTCTACAAAACCCTTCGCTAAACCAATGTTCACAAACTCCTTTGCAGGTCCTTTCGATCGTACCAAGCCCGTTCGCGAGTTTGTTCCTGTCGGGCCGAGATACTTGCCATCGGCTTTGTCGAATACTGCGTCTTGAGCGTACAACATGTGGTCGAATTCTTCGAACTTGTGAACTTGTCCATCGTGAATATGAACCGTTGGAAAAAAGATGCGGTCTCGCCATCGCGTTGGGAATTCCAATGCCATCGGGTGCGGCTTGCCGGAGAGTTCTTTGAGCTGAAAGACAGCGAAACCGTAGTCGGAATATTCGGGAATCTTGTCCCAAGATTCTTTGGGGATAACAAATTGTGGATCAAGCCGATCAAAATCCGCGAGGGTTGGTACAAACGAAGCCACGAATTGCCCCACGTCGTGCACCTCAAGTTTTTCGACGGCCTTGGAATCTACCCTGAGTGCCCGCGTTGGAGGTGGAGAATCGGTTGGAAAACCTGCATTGAGATCTGGGAAAAAGTGATCGTAATTTTCGAACGAAACAAATCGCACGGCCTCATCGCGAGCGGGCAGGGCGGTCGGTAACGGCAAAATCATGGCATTGACTTGCTCGGATTTGAATTGCATTTGGTAGACCAGGAATTGAGTCCCATTTCCGGAAAGCCGAGCAAAAAGATGGGTATTCGAAACGGACAATACGGACTTCGCAAAGCAACACATGGTCAAACCTCCTCAGGACTTTGTTGGAACGAATGGCTAACGCCTTACGATAAGGCGAGGGACAGTTTGAAGTCTACCTATAAACTGGGTGGCACGCCTTGAGGTACGAAGGGCGTGGTGAATCGCTAGAGTTATTTGCCACACTCCCGACGCCCATCGCTAATCGCCCATCGCTAATCGCTTTGGGCGTGCCACACGGTAACCTAGCCTGGTAGTCTTCGGTCTGCCGCTCGCCTACTATGGACGATGATGTTGCGTGGCCAGTTCCCAAAAATGTTTGGTTCTTGGCGAAGCTTTGTTTTCAGTCTATCCCCAACGATTACAACCCAAGCTCAGCGATGGGGGTTCCCTGGTCGACCGCGTTTCTAGGTCTGCCTTGATGGTCGATGTATTGTGTCGTTAGCGGAACATCGAAGTAACGATAGATGGACGCAGCTAAATCGCCGGGCGTAACCGGTCGTTCTTTGATAGAGCCTCCGTCCTTTTCGGTAGCTCCGATGACCTGTCCGTGGCGAAGGCCCCCTCCAGCGAGCGACATGGACATGACGCTGGGCCAATGGTCGCGCCCATCGGTGCTAGCCTGCGTGCCCATCATGGGCGTCCGACCAAACTCCCCCATGGCAATCACCAAAACATCGTCGAGTTTACCTCGCTCGTCGAGATCGCCCACCAACGTCGTCAAGAGATGATCGAAGAGTGGCAATAGCGGTCTAAGCCCCTTCGAAATACCGCCATAAGGTGGAATGTTGTCCCCATGGTTGTCCCAGGTACCGCTTGCCGTATGGTAACTTAAATCGATGGTCACGAACGCCACGCCAGCTTCAACCAACCGACGCGCTAGTAAGGCTTGTTGGCACCACAAGTGACTTCCATACCGCTCTCGCATGGCGGTTGACTCAAGGCTCAAGTCGAAAGCATCGCTAGCCTTCGCCCCCAATAGCAGGTCAGCCGCTTGTTGCTGGAACGCATCGGTAGCGATCATATTCCCACTCGTATCGATGTCTCGCCGAATCTGATCGAGGTCCTTCAATAGAGAACGGCGATCGTTGAGCCTCTGGAAATCGAGTCCTTTGGGTAATTGAAACAATTCCGCATTGGTTTTCTTGCCAGAGTCGGTACCGACCAAATCGTAAATAGGAAGCTTTGACGCCAAGTTCCCTTGGAACGGATTGTACTGCTGACCTAAATAGCCGCCAAATGCAATATGGCTGGGGGAACGATAGAACCCAACATAGGGCGGCATGGATGCATCGTTGGGGCCATGATGCTTGGCGACAATCGATGCGATCGAGGGATAGCGAGACGCTTCGCGGTTGGTTCTCGGCTCCGCGTCAAGATTCCCGGTTTGAAAAACCATGTTCGGCTCGTGATTGCTGAACTTAGCATCGACCGAGCGAATGATAGTAAACTTGTCAAGCATGGCCGCTTGCTTCGGCAAATGCTCGCAGAAGTGGACGCCGGGTAGCTTAGTCTTGATGACACCGAATGGTCCACGATTGTTGATCGGCCGATCGGGCTTAGGATCCCAAGTATCGATTTGGCTTGGTCCCCCGGTCATCCAAAGCAGGATAATGCTCTTGGCTCTTGTGGAACTGTCGCCCATGGAGACTGCTTGAGCGCGCGACCTAAGGAGGTCCGGTAACGACAGACCAGCCATTCCAGCCAAACTGGCTTTGACCATGTTCCGGCGGCCTCTCACGACAAGTCCCTCGCGAGTCAGAGCGTTCATGGCTTGAAATGCGTGGGTGTGCGAATGAGTATTTGCTTTTTCTGCGGGTTGATTTGGATTGAGCATGATACCCCCCTTCGAATATCGAGCAGATCTGGCGAATGACTCGGAACTCATTCTAGCCCGGCAATCGTAGCTGAATTCGTGAGAATGCAAGAATGCGTTGAATTTCTGACGCTCCTCGCAGATCGCCGGCTCTTTCCAAGATGAAACGAGACGATTGTCGGCGTTTTTGTGCTCGTACTCAGCCGAAGGTGCCGAAGGCGGTTCTCCTACTCCTACTATAAACTGGGTGGCACGCTCTGAGGTACGAAGGGCGTGGTGAATCGCTAGCTAGAGTCATTTGCCACACTTCCCACGCCCATCGCTAATCGCGCTAATCGCTTTGGGCGTGCCACAAGGTGGCCAGGCCTGGTAGTCTTCTGTCTGCCGCTCGCCTAAGTACGAGTACGATTTTGAAGCATTGCCTTATTTGCGGTCCCCAAATATCTCGGCAACGCTTACCTCGATCGTCTTGCACAATCCTTCCAAGTCCAAATCATCCTCATCCATCCCGAACGGTTCTTCGACATGCTCGGCAACTATTTCCATTCCCAACATAAAGTAAGTGGTAATGATGGCTAACGGAATCGTCCACCATCCAAAGTCGTTCGAGATGCCCCAAGGCAGACTGAGCAAAAAGAGCAAAATGCACTGCCTGGCAAAGGTACGGTAGGAACGAACGATCGGCGTGCGGGCGATCCGTTCACATCCTCCGCAGATCTCGAGGAGCTTGGCAAGTTCCAAATCGATCACTCGAAGTTCATGGCCATCGATTTTCCCATTGGCTTTGGCCGAACCGATCCAAAGATATATTTCTTGGACTAGTTTGGCCGGCAGGTGGTCCCAATCCGAGGACTGACCATCCGAACGTGACGACAGCCCAGGCGAGGCTGGTCGCCGTAAATGCTCTTTCAGCGCGATAGGAAACGTAGCGAGAGGCTTTTGGAGAATCCTCACGTCCTCCTCGGACAATTTGGTGAGGCAGGTCAGCTTAATCGCCAAGTTGCGAGTCGAGTTTACTAACGAGCCCCAAAGTGTTCTCGCTTCCCACCAGCGCGCGTACGCCGAATTCGTGCGAAACACAAGCAACCACCCAAAACGAGAGACAGAGCGGCATGGAATTGCGAAGGTATTTTGCCGAATTCGCTAGTCAGATAGCTTGTTAACAAAATGGGCAAACAACTGTATAGCCCAACACACAAGGCTAACGAAGCAATGTAAGCCAGTGTACGACTATGGAACAAGGGAACAATGGAATCTCGAATTGGCATGTGCATTGTGGCACGGCGGCCTCCGCCGTAATTTTCGACTGTCGCCCTAATTGTGAAAAGTGATTCCGGAGTTCGTCGACGCAGAAAAATCTTAATGCTCAGAGCGTCAGGTCTCGCCGCTGTCACATCCTACCAGCTAATCTTTGAGCTCGTACGAAAAGACGTTCTGCCCTTTCTTCACGTCTTCCTTCAGTCCCGAAGAGCCGGGGGCTGAATACTTATCGGGAATCATGCTCTTCAGCGTTGGAGGGGGTGTTACTCCCACGAGATCCTTATCCTCTTCGCGAACTGGCTTGACCTTGGAAGCATCAATTTCAACTTTGGAAATCGTAACGAGATTACTACCAATGATGGCCCCGTCATTGGTTTTGTAGGTTGTCAACGAACAATTCCCAGAGGCATCTGTCATGCCAACCGCAGGCTGAGGATTTTCAACCGAGAGAAATTGAACGGTCGCACCGCTGACCGGTTTCCCTTTGTAAGTGACAGAGACTTTAACGGAGGCCGTTGGTCTCTCGTTGCCGTCGCCGCCGAAACAACCTGTGAGCAAAACACAACCCAATCCCAAAACAATAAATCGATTCCAAACCATAAAAAATCCCAGCATAGTAATAATGACAAATAAAGAAGGCCACTGTGACAATCGTCTCAGTGGCCTTGGTAACTCTTCAAGAAGAGGCTAGTCAACTTGAGCAACTTCACCACCATCCAGCGTCCCGAGGGCTCCCCAAACGCCATAGGGGCTAGCTCCAGATGTTGGAGGTGTTGCAGCCGTATTGCCTGTATCGATGGAATTCGAAATGAAGCGGACAGAACCGTCCATTGAAACGATGTTAACACCACCGGTGTGCATGCTGCTAGCTGGCAGCACGACCACATTCGAATCCGCTGCGTTGGAAGCGTCACTGTAACATGCAGCCTTGTTGGGTCCCAATACCGTGTTGAAGCCGATCCGTTCCGCTTGACCGTCCGTCCAAAGTACGCCAAAACGACCGCGTAACCTGGGAGTACCTAACGCATATCGTCCGTTAACCACAACCGCTAGACATGCACTAGGGTTGGTTGTAATGGCTGGAACAAAAGCCGTGAAGCGGTTAACAAGCTCAGTACCGGTAGCTGTAAAAGTAGTGCCGTTATCATTGTTCGCATTGTGCGCAGTGCGTTCGCTAAAAACAATCGTGTTGCTGGTACCATCGGTAATCGATGCCAACTTCTTATAGAACGTAGTGCCACCTAGTGCACCTCGCAATACAGAGGCTCCGTTAATCGAATTAACAGAATCTCCCATGCTGACTGCGTAGGAGTTGGTTCCATGCTCGCCCCACCGAGTCGGGATGATCGTATCCGATGGACACTGATAAGCAGGGATGGACTGAGCCCATGGAAAGTAAGCGCCTGTTCCATCAATTTTTGGGAACCAGCCGGATGGTCCTCCAGGGGAGACGACCCCCAAGGCAACCGTTTCGCCAGCACCAATACGGTTTAATAACGCAGATTGCTCCACATAGGCCAACAATGGAACGAACGGGCTAAGCCTGTTGTAATTCCCGTTCAGCCGCTCCGCACTGCCAAATAAGCTCGCAGTTCCCCCCGACTTGCTGGGCAATCTCTGGTACGCACTTTCGTAGTTCAGAATCGCCAAGCCGATTTGCTTGAGGTTATTTGTACACTGCATTCGACGCGCCGCCTCTCGAGCGGCTTGTACCGCTGGCAACAGCAAGCCAACCAAGATTCCGATAATTGCAATGACGACTAACAACTCCACTAACGTGAAACCCACACGCCTCACTTTTCGCTTCATAATTCGATCACTCCAATAAGAAATAAGCTAGAAAGAAAACCAACGCAAACAAGGATCGCCAGCAACCTAAGTTGGTGTTAATGGCCGAATCTCGCCCTTTGATCTCGTGTAGTATCCTGAACTACGTACTCCAGTCAATGGACTTCTTGGCTTTTGACGAAGGAAACTATTGGGTTTTTACACATTCAGCACACAGAACTGCTTAACTCACAAAGTACCAGCTTAGACTTTCAAACCTTAAGAGATCGTTAAGAAAAGTTCGACCACTCCTTTCCCGCTCCCTTCGTTCCGGAAAGCGACAATAAGGGGACCGGCAGAATGAAAAGTACCAGCCCAGGCCACCCGTGCCACGCCCAAAGCGATTAGCGATTGGCGTGGGAAGTGTGGCAAATGACTCTAGCTAGCTAGCGATTCACCACGCCCTTCGTACCTCAGAAAGGCTGTGATTTTATAGTACCAATCACGCTCCGCGTGATTTTCGCAGTTCAAAAACCTCTGGTTTCTGAGGCAACAT
>JAYTVM010000174.1:0-24514 GCA_043743995.1 Pirellula sp.
GATATTGTTTACGATCCGAAGCAATAGAGCCCACGTAGCCGAGTCTCTCCGAGACTCGGAGTCAGCGTCTCAGAGAGACGCTGCTACGTGTATGTGACAATCCCATTTCTCCAAACTCCATCGGTTTCAACAATGGACTCACCTTTTAGCCAATGGGCACCCACCCCACAGGAACCGTGGGATATTGCTCGCGTTGCTCACCTGCACCGCCGTGCGGGCTTCACGCCTAATTGGAAGACGATCCAGCAAAGCTTGCGCGACGGTTGGCAGCAATCGATCGATCAGATGCTCGGTCGAGGCAAACATGAGCACTCAGTAAGCGAACTCACGGAGAAAAGCGATGCTCAGTTTGAGCTGATGGCGGCTACGCTTGGGGATGCTGCAGTTGGTGCAAACAATAGCGATCGGTTACGAGCTTGGTGGATTTTGCGAATGCTGATGACACCTCGTCCGCTGGTCGAGCGCATGACATTGTTCTGGCACAATCACTATGGCGAGCTGGCCGCTGTTCAAGGAGTTGGCTATCAGGGCGACTGGAAACGGCGACCGAGTATTGGTGATGTGCTTTAGCGAATTCGGTCGACAAGTCAACGAGAACGCATCGGCAGGAACGGATCACGGTACCGCTGGCCCGATGTTCCTTGCTGGCAAGGGTGTGCGAGGAGGCATATACGGCAAGCCTCTCGATTTGCAAAGGTTGGTCGACAATGCACCGCAACACAACACCGATATTCGGGATGTGTATGCCGGAGTACTTCGCGATTGGCTTGCGGTTGATCCCAAGAAAGTGCTCGATGGCCATGGCGAAGTACTAAGCGTGGTTTAGGGTGGCCAAAAGCGGGAGGCGCTTCCTCTGTACTCTTATTCCCCTCATTCGTCCCCCGGTTTAGTAACTCGCAATTCTTTAAAAAGCTGAATTGACCCATTGCACGATAAGGCAATCCGCCTTAAACTTAAGGCAATCCGCCTTAATAAGTATGTCGAACGCGAAAAGAGGATCCAAATGTCGATATACGAGATTTCGAATACGGAAATGGAGATTATGCTGATCGTCTGGGCACAGGGGACTCCATCGGTCCGCGATATTGTCGAGGCGGTCTACTCGCAGCATTCTCAGTCATTGCATACGACAGTGAAAAGTCTTCTCGAACGATTGAGCAAAAAGGGGTTTGTGGAGTGTGATCGCAGCGATCATGTGCACCGTTTTCGCGCCCTCATCGCAAGAGAAGCGTTCGTGCAATCTCAAGTTAGCAAACTAGCCGACTCGATGTATTCGGGAAATTTAGCGCCCGTCTTACTTTCCATGGTCGAGAAGGTTCGACTGACCAAAAAGGACCGCGAGACCATCGAAGAGATCCTTGCCAAGCTGAAATAGCCATATCACCTAAAGGGATTTACAATGCTCACTCCGTTTCCACTTGTTAGCATGGCTTGGCACCTACTATTCGTCATGGCGATTGCCTTTCTGGTCAAGATTTTGTGCCGCTTTGATTGGATTCGCTCACGTCCATCCTTGATGCACTTGCTTTGGGCTTTGGTCATGCTGAAACTCATAACGCCGTCGTTGATTGGCTTGCCAATTTACGATCGCAATGTAACCAACAACTGGTTTCAGTCCACTCAATCCTTATCGCCCAGCATACACTCTTTCAATAATTCGTCCGCGCAGGTCGCCCGTGGCAAGATCCAGCTTCAAGCGAAAGCAGAGCCATCGTTCGAAAAGACAATCGATCAAACAAGTCCACCAAACCAGTTCCTCCATGAACAAAATTCGGATCTATACTCTCTCCCTGCCCCAGTCCTTTTGAGCTATTTCGCTTATTTCCTTTGGATTGTTGTCGCGATCGCTTTTCTGTTGCGATTGTCTTTTCAGACACTCGGAGTGATGCGACTGCAAAGATGCCTAGGTAGCGATCCATCGCTTCAAGATGCAGCTTTGCGAGTTGGCAACCGAATTGGTTGCACGCGAGTTCCAGTCGTTTGCGTTATCGACATGGCCATTTCCCCATCTCTCACAGGCTGCTTTCGTCCGGTTATCCTGATTCCAAAAAGACTTACCGTCCAGCTTTCCAACGAACAAATAGAAGCGGTCCTGGCACACGAACTATCGCACTATCGACGCGGCGACCACCGCATCGCGCTCGTTGGGTTGGTAATCCGCTCGGTGTGTTGGTGGAACCCGATCGCTTGGTGGGCTTACCATGAATTGCGATACGCACAAGAACTTTGTTGCGATGCGATGGCGATCGGAAAAGCCAATGTGCCTGCCGCAACCTATGCGAGATCCCTATGGTCGGTTGTGAAATGGCTCGATCAAGAATCCGTCGTCCAGGTGCATCCGTCGGCTGCAATGGTAGCCGATGCACCTGGCAGACGATTTCGCGAACGGATCCTGTCCCTTGCCCGATCTCAAAGCACCACGGATTTGAACACTCGCGATTGGTCGATCCTGGTTTTCATTGCCTTTGGACTGGTTTGCCATCTTGGGTATGCTGCACCTCGTTTTCGTCCAAACGCCTTTCAATATCGATCCTCCGAAGCAATAACGCCCAAATTGCAGCCGATCGCCAACGAATGGACCGACACCTCACCTGACTCAACCCTCTTCCGTGACCAACATAACCACGTTCCTATCGCGCGAGGCCAATTTTGGTTTGGGAAAATGGATAAGCCAATCCTACTGGCGATCCTCCAATCAAAATCCGATAGCAAGCAGATCTTGTGGGTCGATACCAACCGCGACCAATCGATTCAAGCGAGCGAGTTTGCTCTCGCGGCTAGAGAGGCAGCGACGTGGAGCATTCGCATCAACAACTCCGCCGACGCAACGGCCGAGTGTGAGTTGATCGTCCAATTCCAAAATCAAAAGTTTTCGATTGCCCA
Source organism: Pirellula sp. (assembly GCA_043743995.1). Lineage (GTDB taxonomy): Bacteria > Planctomycetota > Planctomycetia > Pirellulales > Pirellulaceae > JBKCUI01. The sequence goes on from JAYTVM010000174.1 coordinate 2,884, forward strand.
GGCTGGCCAACTTCACGGATCCTTTCAACTCAATGGCAAGATGTTTTCTGCCACAGTCGAAGACAGAAACTGCAACGGAAACTGGACTGACCGCGAAGATCGACTCTACATTGACCTAGATGGCAATGGAAAGTGGGACGCTTTCGGTGAGCGATTTTCTTGCCAAGAATCTCCGATCATTCACGAGACTCGGTACACGCTGGCGTTTCGGAACGACGAGTTGGATCTTATCCCGCTTGAGGGCACGGGAAAACTCCAAGCCGAAATTCACTTGGTCGAACCCGATGCAGTGATCGAAAGTTGCCAAGCCGTTTTGGCTTCGACCACTGGCGTTCACGTCACTTTGGATTCATTAGAACATAGCTCCGAAGTTCCTGTCGGCGAGTACATGGTCAAGCAAGTTCGACTGCGACTTCGTGATGAGCGAGTCTGGTCGATGGTCTTCGAGGCCGAAGGAAAGGGAACCGCACGCATCAAAATTGCCAAGGGTTCCACAGGGACGATCGACTTGCTCGGCGACGTAACACTCAAAGCCGAAATCATCGCGGGCTCTCTTCCATCGCATCATCTAGCCTCGCTCATAGTCCAGCCGATGTGTACTACCGAGTCAGGATTGTATCTGGTCCGATGCAAACGAGATCGTCACGGACGCAAACGGTTACTTTCTTTCAGCTCCCACGACGTTCTTGAGCGACGAACGCTCGGTTCGAGTCAACGCGCCAGGCTATGTTGCGTACCACTCAGGCTGGCATCTGCCAAAGACAACCGAGTCCAAGGAAGGTTTGCCCAGGTTGGAGCTCGGGACCATTTCGATGAACGATCAGCCCAAACAATCGACCGTTGCCATTCGTATTGTTGATCGCGAAACATCGATGGCGATCAACGGGGCCCATATCGCAACGCTCGGTACACGTTGCGGTCAATCCCGAGTGGCGCTCACCGATTCGTCGCAGGTCGACATGATTTGGGATGATAGCCCCAAAATCTTGGCCGTTCGCGCCGAGGGCTATATTCCCTCTATCGAATCCATTGGAACGCTAACCGAACCGAGTCACACCGTTAAACTTACAAAGGACCCGAAATTCATTCCCACGAGAATTCCGGCATCGGATTCTGCCAAAGAGCGGCTGGCTGCTGCCGAGGAATTATTGGCGATGGTACCGGAACCAGCCGAGAAAGACACCTACTTTAAGAAATTGAATTACTACCCACTCTTTGGATTCGCTCGGCCAGAAAAAATGATCGACAAGTTCGAGGCAGTTAAGCTTGCCGGCACCACCGATATGATCATGCAAGGCTATATGGGTGAACTACTTCAGTTAAAGGGGGCAGACCCGAAGCGATTGCTTCAGCTATTTGAAGGAAGTGGACGCGCGGCTTTGTTGACCCAACTTGCGGAGCGATGCGAGGCCGAATCGGAGCGTAATGACTATCTTGCAGAAGCCGCTATTGAACTAAGACAAACGCAAGGGGACGAGAGTATATTCCGTGCTAACCAGTTGGCATGTACGATGCTCAAGCTGGACACTGTCGATATGGCTGAGAGGCTGTTGCGCACAACATGGGATAACCACAAGGAACTGCAAGACATCGTCAAGGTCGGCGTGCGACGAGAGGGACGGCATGATAAGCAAGGTGTTTCACGTTTTTTCGCACCTGCATTCGCGATTGTCGATCCATTCGCTTCGATGAAGCTGATCGAATTCACCGCTTATGCAAATGAGATTGAGCGATTGCAGGCCGAAGCGATTTGCTTCATGGCCAGCCAAGGAATTGCAGGGTGGGATACTGAAATCGAGCGACTTGGGTCAATGCCTACTGCTGAATTGGGAGTGTCGAAATTTTGCGAGAGCACCGGATTTCGCGACTACGACCGAGCCATTGCCGTTGCGCATGCCATGCAGCCCTCGACGGGCCGGACCAAATTGCTGATGCACATTGCTGAGAAATGCGAGGCTACGCTCGAACAGCGAATAGCGTTGTACCAGGACACGCTCAAGGCTTTGCGACAACCGAATCAGAACATCACCCATGAGAGCTTAGGAAAACTGGCGGGTCGGTTCGCCACGCAAGTTGCCAAGTGGAACCGACCTCTCGCAGAAGAGTTCCTTTTTGAAGCCATTTGGCAAAACGGTGCAAATAACTCATGGCTCCCCTATAGTCTGACTTGTGACATCGCGAGCGAACTCGCTCACTACGATGCCAACTTGGCTACGACTTTGGTTACGCCATGTTTTGACGATTGGTCGTGGCTCTTTGGCGACATGGATAACTCGACCGCTTACCTAAATGCGCCACCGATTCTTGCCATGGCGAGTCTCGATAGCAGCAAAGCGGTCGCTAAAGTAAAGGAACTGTTCTCGGGCGAGCTAGCCGACCAACCATCGCGCAAGCTATCGGTAGTCAACGGGATCGTACGCCGATGGCGTGAGCTTGATACCGGGAGTCGTTAAGCATAATCCAAGCAGGGAAAGGAGCAGCATCTGACAAATCGATGTAGCAGGGGAATGAAACGGTGATTCAACTGGCGACGCAGGGCGGGAACCGTTGAGGACAACTGTTTTACTCTATAAAAAAAGCCCGGTTGCATTTCTGCAATCGGGCTTTGTTGTTGTTAAAAAATCCGGCAATACCTACTTTCGCACTGGTGGGCACTAGCAATCGGCTCCGAAAGCTTAACTACTGTGTTCGGAATGCTATCGATCGAGCCCATCTTCGTTGAACTGAATCCGCTCGACTCTTTGGGAATGAGCCGCAAGCTTGCGAGAAGTTAAGCTTTGAACGATTCGCAGCATGGTCGTAGTTGGGATCATCATCCGCCCAGCCAGCGAGCCAGCGGGCTGATCCGAAAAGAATTCCTGAAAAACGAACTCTTGAAATGCGGGGCTGTACTTGGAGTGATTGTCGAAAATACGCTGATGGGCATTTCTTACGCCGTGCTCCTCGCATTGAACCCTCGGCAACTGCAGTAACATGAATACTTGCTTGGAACGAAAGTTCAGGTGTCGAACCTTTCTCCAGACATGATCGAACCGAGTTCCCGGTCGCGCACAAACATTGCAATGAACAGGCAGGTTCGAGTCGTCAAGTGCAGTGATTAGCCAATGACCAACATCTAGGAGTTCAAGTGAATGAATACGACAAGGCCCTAGAAGCGGGGCGAGCAGTTTGAGATAGGCATGCGAGGGCGTTTGCATGGCGAGTATTGAGGTGGCAAAAAAGCGACGACGCCTGAGATAGTTTTTGGAATCTTTCGACCTTGGTTTGAGTATAGCGGCTCCATCAACCCACTCGGCGTGGTTTGGACAAAAAAAAAAAAAAAAAGACTATCTGGCGTGCGGAAGTACTTTCGCAGAAACGATTTGCAGATTCAAATCGCTACCGCTTTACTGTCCATTCCCACCGGTTACAGTAGGGATGCTGATAAACTCTCCGACGCGATGACGGGATCGGCTCCCCTCAGAGCCTCAACGAGGTTCGGGAGACTGAGAAGTATAGATTGTTCTATAGAGAGGGAATTGGATAATGAAGATTCGCAATTTAGCTCCACTTGCAATTGCTTGCTTGGCACTGTGGTCGCCGAGAATCATGACTTCTGGAAATGCGTTTGGTGGAGCCATAGCTCCCCCTGATCCACCACCGTGCACCCATAAGCACAAACCCCATGATTGTTCTGGACCGTCTAACCGTGGCACGGTCCCAACAACGGATGAAACAACGAATAATGCGGAAAAATTGTACCTGCCTGGTTCGAATGTAAATAATTGTTCTTACGCGAATATGCTCTGTTCTGGTTCCGCAAAAGAAGGGAAAACCGGGGCCACCGTTTGCATGCCTCCAAATTAAAGACGAAGTCGCAAATGATTAGTCACAACTAAAATTTGGGGACAAGCTTAGGCCTGTCCTTCGCTCTCCAAAGAAGAGAGCACAAGCGAAAGGCTTGTGGCTCTAAGCCGCGATTCCCGGAACTAGGCTAGGTCCGGCTTTTACCCGCAAAACCGGCAAATTGAAAAAATGTTAACTACTTTAATTGTTACTGCAGATATAACTTCGGTACGAGTCGCAGCAATTCGCCCTTTGATAGTGTCGCTTGCATTCCTGGGTATGGTGGTGTTCGGGGCCGTCAGCACTTTGCAGGGACATGAAGGTTTCATTCGCGGATCCAGTCGGTCAGTGATCTACGAACCTGACGGGAAAAGAAGAATTGAAGAACTCGAATTTATCTTAGCATGTGATCGAGATTGTTGCCTCGCCGGACAAGTCTACAAAAGACTCGACGAACCAAATTTCAAACCCGTCGAGCGCTTCGTACTTGCTAACACGAGTAACGAATTTGCTTTGCAGATAACTGTGGATCGGCGAGACGGCAATGTTTTGGCGACAGACGGCAAATGGTCTGTCGCCCATATGATAGAGATCAGAAATCAGAAGTTTGACGATAGTTATGAATCAAGATTTCAGGTTGTGATGCTGATCGCAAGCAATCCAACTGCTTTGCCAGTGTATCTGTCCTGGCATTCGGTAGGTGTAACACAGGACTCAATGCTGTCGGCTCTTCGTGGGACACACTACCGAGGAGCGAACGAATTGGGGGCATTGGAGATTCTTGGTACTGAGGGGATCGGGCGGATTGTCTTGAAAAAGTCGAAATTGAATTTGCACTCACGAGGGTGGCTTCCTCTGTCAAAAGTTTCGTTTGAATGCCAGGTCTTGATTTGAATGGCCGGAATTCCCTGTTGAAGACCCAGATTGGTTGACATCATTTTTCCCCGCTACCCCGCTTTGTAGCGCATATTTCTTGGACCCAGCTATCCCGCTACCCCGCCTTCAAGGCACTCGATTCGGGCACCGTCAAAAAAAAGAACCCAGGGTCAATTGTTGCAACGCAATCCCTGGGTTCCCCGTTTTTTGACCGTGCTTAAAGCCGTTCAAATCAGTTGCCATTTCTATCGATTCAACGATGCCGCTAACATCACTCCAAGACGCCATTGGTCAGCATGAACGGATTGTGCGATCTGGAGGGACACACTTACTACAGTGCCCAGATTGTCGATCTCGTAACTTCAAGCGACAACGACTCTGGCTTAGATCCCTACGCTACCTCGAATTCGATTCCCGTTTGTCGACTCATGTCGTCCAAACCGTAGAGATTACCATCGCCCGTATGCTTTGCTCGCAGTGTCTACGCCACTGGACCGATTACCCAAGCTTTCGTCTTGCCCCACAAACGCTACGCAACCGACACAATCGCCGATCGGGCACGCAAGGTCGTCGAACAAGGCCATTCCCTTCGAAACGCTGCTAAATCCAACGGAAGACCGGTCTTCTACCAACAGCATCCTTCGCAACGTGATCCAGGGCAAAGTTCTGGAATTCTACCGACTCTGAGCCACTCCACCGTCTGGCGATGGCTTGGCTTCTTCGGGGCCATGACCATCGCGCTCCAAGTTGCAACCGACGCCTTCCTGCAAGCCGATCCGAATTCGGACTTGCATCGCTTCGCAGGACACGTCGATCCCAGGCGAGCCCATTCACCACAGCGGCTCCAAGTTCTCTGCATCGCTCGCCGTTTACTTCATCTGCAATCTCGATGGGATCGGCAATTCTTAACAGCTCCGTTTTTCGCACGCTTCGCAACAAGTTGTCGCCCTCCTTAGCCTAAAAATCGCGGCTGTCGATTCGACATGTTTCTTTCCCCCAATCAGCCGCGAGGACTTTATGCAATCTGACGCTTTGGCCTGGCAAGCCTTTCGCATCTCTCTCTTGAGCCCCCTCATCACAGGTGAAGTCACCTACGAGGATCGAGAAACGTATTTTCAAAAACTTGCCAAGCAGGAGCACTACGCTCCCCATGGCAAGATCACCATCTCGGCAAGAACTCTCCGACGATGGTATGCCCACTACCGCATCGAGGGCATCCAGGGACTCAAACCCAAACGCCGAAGCGATCTAGGCAAGCCTCGCAAACGCAACCAAGCCAAAGTCGATCGAGCCGAAGCTGCTAAAAAGGAGAATCCGAAACGCTCCGACATCACCATCAACAAGCTCTTGCAAGCCGAGTTCGCCAGCGATCTGCCTGCGTCGACAATGTACCGCCACCTGCGATTGCGAGGAGCAACCAAAACGCAACTTGGTATCTCGGAAGAAAAAGTTCGGTGCCGGTGGACTCGCGATGTTCCAAACGCCCTTTGGATGGGAGATTACTCGCACGGCCCCAAGGCAATCGTCGGTGGTCGAGTGCTACAAACGTATCTATCGCTTTGGATCGATTCCCATAGCCGCTATATCGTTGAAGCCCGATATTACGTACGTGAGAATCTCGATTGTCTTATCGATTCGCTGCTGCGGGCTTGGGCCAAGCATGGTGCTCCGTGGGAACTTTACACCGACAACGGAGCCGTCTACCGATCGCATGCTCTGACGATTGCTTGCGGCAACTTGCAGATTACGAAACGGCATCGGCCAGTCCGTGAACCCGAGCCTGGTGGGCTCGTCGAACGCGTCTTTCAAACAATCGGCTCTCAGTTCGTATCTGAAATCGAATTCGCAAAGAAGACGTACACGCTCACCGAGCTGAACCAAGCCTTCTTCGCTTATCTGGATACGACCTACCATCGGACTCTTCACAGCCAAACCGGCCAAGCGCCGTTCGATCGCTACTTCAGCGAACATCGAATCGTCCGGCCGGTCGCGATCGAGTCGGTACAAGCGTACTTCTATGAACGTGTGGTACGCAAAGTCGATTCCACGCACAGCGATGTATCGATCGACTGTCGAACGTACCGAGTCGATCCACGTTGGCGAGGCATGAAAGTCTACGTCCAGTACGATCCCTACCGAATCGATGGCGACACGCCTGACGAAGTCACGATCTACAACGAACTGGAAGTGTTTCTTGGTACTGGAAGTCGATGGAATCGCGAGCGCGGTGTCGGAGACGCTTTGGGGACTTCTATTCGCAAGAAGCCGGAACCACCTGATTCTTCGTCGGTCATCGAAGCCTACTTGAACGAACATAAGCATCGCCAAAAAGAAGCCCAACAGGGGATCGACTATCGATCCGCCATGCGTCGCGGGCAACTGACGCTCTGGAGCTTGGGCAGCTTGGTTAGCAAAGCTCTGGGTCAACGCGGTGGCCTATCGTCGCTGAGTGTCCATGAGCAAGTAGCGCTTGAAACATTCTTTCAAAAACATCCACAGGTTCGCTCCTTGCATGTGCAAGAGGCCGCCAAGAAAGCGTCCGGAGAAGGCTTTCAATCGCTGCTGTGGCATCTGCAACTTCTCTTAGAAGGAGAGTCGTCATGAGTCATCCCAGTTATGTAGAGCCTAGTTATGTAGAGCACTTCAAGCTTCGCAGCCAACCGTTTATGGAGCACGCTTCGAGCGATTCGCTTTGGAACGATGGCCGGATGGGGGAAGGGCTATCGCGACTTCGGCATCTGGTCCAAAGCGGCGTTCTTGGCCTGGTAACCGGAGCCAGCGGGCTAGGCAAATCGGCACTATTGAAGCGATTCATGGCCGAGCAATCACCGCAGCAATGCTTACCGATTTACTGCCACTTGGCACAACTGCCAAGCAACGGCCTACTGAAAGTCATCCTGGCTTCCTTAGGCGAAAACCCTAAGCGAGGCAAGGACAAACTCTATAGCCAGATTTTAGAACGCACTCGACGCTCAGAGGGATCGACACTTCTGATCTTCGATGAAGCGCACTTGCTTAGTGGAGAGGCGTTGGTGGACTTGCGGCTGTTGGTCAGCTCGGCATTGGATCGCGGCCCGACGCTAAAGATTCTGCTCGTGGGCCAAGATCACTTGCGTGGGACGCTCAAGCGGAGTGAGTACACGGATATCGCGAACCGGATCAGTGTTCGGCATCAGTTGCGAGCCTTGCCCAAAGATCAAACGCATCGCTACATCGACCATCAGATGAAGGTTCATGGGGGAGATCCGAAGACTTTCGATGAAGTGACCAAGGATCAACTCCATGAGTTCACGGGCGGGAATCCGAGGTTGATCAACAACGCGGCGATCGCGTGCTTGATGAGCGCGACGGCCAAGGGGCAGTTGCGGATCGACGAAGAACTATTCCGCTCTCTTCAGAGCGAATTGGTTTTACACTAAAAACTTTTAGACTAAAAAACGAAATGCTGAGGAGCAATCAAAGATGAGAGACTACAGTCCAGAATACGTGCGGCGTCTTCGGAACGAGGTACCCTGGCCGGAGATGCTGTTGAAGCTACGATGGGTTCACAAGAAACGGGAGGGTCGGTTGGTATTCCGGTGTCCGAGGTGCCAAGAGATGTTAACAGGGGTGAACGATCAAACAAACTTGGGTCGATGTTTTAGGTGCCGGGAGAACTGGAACCCGATAGACTTTACGATCGAGGTATGGAATCTTGAGTTTCGAACTGCGGTAGTCGTTTTGGAACCGCTACTGCCCAACGGTTAAGCGACAACAAAACAAAGAAGGGTGCCCACAGCACCCTTCTTTTACCATCCAGTTCGGACACCCAAACCGAGATCACCCCGGCCATTCAAATCAAGACCTGGCAATGAGGATCGTGGTAGAGCTGGCTAACCTCGACTGCGAAGGCGAGTGCCATTGAGATGCCGCATCGCTGAAGTATCGGGCGACCAGCAAGGACGATGCTGTCGATATCGACGCGAGGCCAAACCCAAGAGCATGGTTGCGCCCGCCGTACTATATGGGGTCGGTTGATTGAAGCGGCTTTGAAAGTGGCAACGTCGTCAACTTACGCTGCGCCTATGCCGAAATGGCAACCTCCCGAATAAGGCCATTTGCAGAACGGAATAGACTACGAGTATTCCAATTCCATATGGGAAAGCCGTCTCAAATCCCACATCACGAAAAGCAACTGGGCCAAGGACCTTGTCGGGTGATTCGAGTAAAAATCGAACATTCACTTCTTCGCCTAGCTTGGGCGTCATGAAGAACTGCATATGGCCAAGTGTTCGGCGTTGCTCAACACCATCGGCGTCATTGAAACTCACTGTAATCTGGTCTGGCAAGGGATTGGGTGGGGGAGGTTCCAATGCAACAACTACCGCTGGAACTTCAGAAGCTAGGTCCCAACGCTGCTGCAATTGAATCGCCCAAAATATCAATCCGCCGATCGACGCAACAAGAGCAAGGTGAATCACTATGCTCAGTATCGATTTGCGAGTTCGGATGGTGGGTGCAGCCGACGTAACAGGCAGCTCACGTACCTCGGATAATCGCTGCTGCTCCTTGGTCCATCGACCGCTGCCTTTTTGAGGTGCTTGAGCGGGATCACATAAATGGACCGTCGCGACTAATCCATCGCGAAGCGTGAGGCCGAGGCCAATCGCAGTGATCCAAATCGTTCCTTTTGCCAACAACTCGCGACATTGCTCAGTTGTATTGCCCTTGGCGACAAGATCCGGTGTTTCGCCCTCTATTTCAAGGCTGCACCAAAGCGTTTCCTTTCGCGGAACCTTGAACAAGCCAACGATCTCATGCGCTCGCTTTCCGATCACTGAGAGTGACCCAAATCGAAGGCGTTGATCTGAAACATCGATCCGGACGAGCGTCTGGGGGCGTTCCTGAGAAAAAAGTAAGTGAGTGTTGATTTCTGGAACGGTGACTTTGCCTGACCGGTCTAGCGTCAACCGATCACCATCGATGCTGTTTTCTCGCAGTACCTCAAGCAACGGCTCAAACTCGGTTCCGAGAACCAGCGGCCCCATACCAACTCCCAATTCGACCAACCAAAAATCTTTGCCTTTCATTTTCACCACTCGGGAACTTCCTTGCCATCTGGATTGATAAAGAAACGTCGGCCATCGAGAACGACTCTGGCTTTACCTCGATTGAAAACTTCTGCATACTCGTACTTCACAGGGATTACGACCTTTGCATGTTCGTCGAGAAAACCATGACGTTTATTTCTGACAACGGGAATTCGCTGGATCTCTGGGTCGTAATTGCCCACGTAGTCGTAGATCAACTCCGTAATCAAGTCCCCGTTCAAGTCTACAAAGCCGCTTAGATATTTTTCTTCCTCAATCTTGGTCACTTGCCAGCACCATGGACTTTGCAAGTTAACTTGATCATAGTTCAGCTCGGCAATTGTCTTCCCCCGCGTATCGATGATCCGGTAGCGACCATCCTCTTTGACTATTGCTCGATCATGATGAAAGGACTCGGCGAATTCAAAATCCGCGTCGAATGCTTTTTCAAAATTAGCATTAATATAAAAATGAGCATCGTCGACGCTGACCATAGCGAGTCCACATCGGTAGGGTTCGGCATATTGAAATCCATCGACACTGTCGAGATCGTCGCCGGACACGAATCCCTGATCCAAAGGTACGAACAAGAACTTACTCGCCATCTGCACTAAAGCAAGATTGCCGGAAATATCGTTCACGAGTAACGCCGAACTAGGGCGAACGACTTCTTTCCCCTTGGCATCAACGATTCCCACATGGTAAATGTCTCCAACGCGAAAGCTGATTTTTGCAAATCCGAATTCATTCGGGGGGTCAACTTTTGTGTCTCCTGGGCTTGATGATTGCACATTTGCCTCAATGTTGTTATTCGGTTGCTGGCTCCCGTTATTGCTGCAACCAACGATCGCAGCGAGCAGTACCGAGACCAGCAATTTATCGCGGCACTGGTGCATGAAACGGGCCGTTCGAATGTTTGAGTGAATTCTCATGATCGACTGCTACGATCCATATCGGCATCGGCAACGCGTTGTTCTGCATCGAGTGCCGCTCGGATGTGGTCCATATCGGGATAGGCCCCAGGATCAAGCGGCGGCTCGAGTAGGAAGAAGATTCGCTGCTTATCTGTGATCTCGCCGCTATGAGTGCTGTTGTTTCGAAGGTAATAACGAATTTTCGAATCGGAAAGGCGAGGTCGAGTGAGTAGGGTCTTGACAAGTTTCAGGCAGGATCCGGCCGGCGGTGGTGGGCTGGTTTCGTCGGGTGTGAGCGCCGTGGTGAATGAGACAACGCTACTAGTTCTGAAAATGGAACGAACAGCACTTGGGTCAGACTCGTTTTCCTTGTACGTGAATCCAGCTTTAGGGAATTAGTGAAAACAGATTACTTTTTAGGTGAAGGCTCTTGTTTGAAGGCTGGGCTATCCGCTTTTCCGTCGGCCAGCACAAAGGCCAACAGATCGAGTATTTGCTCCTTGTCCAACGTGTTCAGAAGAGCTACCGGCATTATGGATACCTGAGATGGAGTGCGCGATACGATCGCTTTTCTGGAAAGTTTCTGCTCAGGTGCACCAAGGGCTCCCGATAGAATCGTTATAGAATCGCCATCTTCTGCCACGATGTTGCCGCTCACGAAAACGTCGTCCTCAAGCTCAAACTTGTACTTCCGATACTTTTCCTCGATGTTGCGAGAGGGTTCAAGTATCTCTTGCAGAACAGCTTTCGCATCTCCCTTATATTTTACAAGCGTGTCACTGACCTTTGGCCCCACTGCGAGATTCGATGCGACTGCATGATTCATTCCATGAGCATGATCATGGGTTGCTCCCATGCCTGGGTTTGAGGATTGATGGCATTGTGCACATGCTAGAGTGTTGAATAACATCTGCCCTCGAAAGAAATTGCGATTTTGCGAAACTCGATCCAGGTCTTTCTCAAACTCGGCCAGCTTCCATTCGGTGATTTTGGCCTCGACTGGAGGATTCTTGACCAGGAATTCCTTGAGGTCATTCGTCACATACAATATGCCTCGCATCACCAAGTGGTGGCCAGGGAACGAGCAAATATAAGGGTAAGCGCCCTCAGTCGTTGGAGCCGTAAACTCAATGACCTCCGACTGACCATTATCGACCAGTTTACTAGCCCAGAGGATATCCGTGCTTTCTGGCACGTAACCAACCGAAAAGCCACCGGCTCCGAGGGCAATTGCTTTCAAGCCGACGTCGTCCGCCGTACCTGGCTTCACGAGCAAGATGTTGTGTGGCATAAAGTCGACATTCGCAAACGTGAGCTTTACTTTTTTACCTGGCTTAACCGTGAGTTCTTTGACGTCGTACATCATGCGCTCGCGGATGGTGCCTATGCGAATCGTAGTCAATTCAGGTGTCTCGCTAAGGATTCCGGACTTCTCCGCAACCGCTTCCTTTTCGGCATCGATAACGCCACCTCGCATGGTGCTCTCGACGTTGAACCACAAATGTTTCACGGTGTTTGCCGCGATTCTCGCATGCGGTTCAGGGGACTTCAAAAGGTCGTTGAGCAACTCAACGTTCTTTACGTTGTGCTGCTGATGCAACCAAAGCGCTTCGAGCAAATGATGAGCATCTGCTTGTTTGTTCCGGTCGAATTGTTTGATCCATGCTTTTGTGGCCGCAATCACTTCCTTGGAGTCGCGCTCGCTGAGTTCAACACGTGTACGATGGCGAATGCTGTCTACTGGCGATTTCAAGTTATCCAGCAATGAGAGAATGGGTTGACCGTCTATTGCGACCGGTGTCTGTAAAGGGCGCCCTACTGCGGTTACGCGGTAGATGCGACCGTGAACATGGTCCCGGTTGGGGTCACGCACGTTGTGTTGCATGTGGCCGATAATAGCATTGTGCCAATCAGAAAAATACAAAGACCCATCCGGTGCGAAAACAGCATCCGACGGACGGAAATTCTTGTCGCCGCTCATGAGCAAGCCTCGCGATTTGTCAATCGTCGTTGTGCCATCCGCGTTGATGGTGGTAACGGCAAGATCATCGCCAGCAGGTTCGCCCCAAACGGTACCGGTTTCCGTATTGCGTTCGAGATGGTAGTGCTTGATACCAAGAAATCCGATCACGTTGCAGATGAGGAAGTCCCCTTGCATCGATTCGGGGAAGTGAGTGCTGCTGATCACCTCACTCGCGGAAACCGGCCGAACTTCTTTCTTTAGCAGTTCGTGCATCTTGAAGCCGTTTCCATCTGGACGAACTTGAAACGCGCGACCTCCGGTGCCGTCCGTAGCATAGTGGTAGCCCCAGGAATCAAACGCAATGCCGTGCGGATTGGGAGAATTAATGGCGTGCATCGAAATGGTAAATCGCCTGGGATCGAACCGATACATGGCAGACGCTTCGGTCCGCAACGATGGCCCCCATGGGTGCTCGTGGTTGTGCACCATAAACACGCCGCTCTGCCAATAAATCGCGCCATCGGGACCGTAGATCAAATTGTTTGCAGCGTGGTGGGTGTCCGAAGAATCAAGTCCTTGCAACAAATTGATTCGCACATCAGCCACATCGTCTCCGTCGGTATCCTTGAGGAATAGCAGCTCTGGCGTGCAGGTGACGATGACTCCACCGTTCCAAAACTCAAAGCCCAGCGGATTTTGGACTCGAGCAAACTCAGTGACGCGATCCGCTTTGCCGTCGTTGTTGTCGTCGGTCAGGATGAGCAAGGCATCATTCATTTCTTTGAGCGGTTCCCACTTGGGATACGTCGGCCAAACCGCTGCCCACAAGCGTCCCTTGGTATCAAACTGAATCTGAACGGGATTCACTATCTGCGGAAATCTAGCTTCATCGGCGAACAGGCTAACCTCGAATCCCTTCGCGACGGCCATGTGCTTTAGGCCCTCTTCGCCACTGATGTACTCTAACTTCCCTTCCTTCATGGCACTGGAGCTTTTACTACCACCGCCAACATTGGAAATAACTTCAACTGGTTTTGGAACATTGCTATCGTCAGCCTTGGCATTTTTGCCGTTGGCTGCTGACCAAACAATCGGATCGCGATTCAGGGTCATGACATCGAGCATAGAAAGCTCATTCTGCAAAACAACAGCATTGGTCTGATCGTTGGTGAAGGTCAAAGTAGATCGGCCCCCCCAGACGTCGTTGCCATCGCGAGCGCGGTAACGGTTGTTCCAATGATTGTCCTTGTCGAGTACAGCTTTGCGGAGCGGTTCCATCGACATTGATCCGCTCACTCGATTGCCCGCAAATGCAGATGCGATCACTTCTGCGATTTGACGATTACCTTCTTCGGTTAAATGCACACCATTGATCGTCAAGGGCGTTTTGGCTTGTTTGTAAAGCTCCAAAGACGGATGAAACAGGTCGACGAACGCGACGCCAGCTTCCTTGGCGGCCGCTTGAGTCGCCTTGGTGTAGGCTTCGAGTTGAATGTTGTGTGCTTTGCCGTCAGGCACATTCGGATTGTGCGTGTCTTCGTGGGCGATTGGGCTAAACAAAACGATACGAGGAAAGGACTTTCCGTTCGCTTTCGAACCACGCGTTTTTTTCACGAACGCGACCAGCTTCTTCTGATAGTCGCCTGCTTTTTCAACCCCATCATAGGATTCGTTGTAGCCGAAGAAAGCGAACACCACATCCGCTTTTACATGCTGCAAGTATTCCGTCATCGACGTAGCACCCATGCTCCGTGGAAACGAATCGGGACGGTCGCCGCTTGCGCTCATGTTCCGGAAACGTACTTGCTTGTCACGAAGTGTGCTTTGCAACAGAGTTTCCAGCCAGCCGTCGTGTTGCATGCGATCTGGCAGACCGTTGCCAAGAATGGCAACGACATCCCCTTTTTGAAACGCGAATGGCATTGGGTCGCGATAGTCGGCCGGTACGTCAGCAAGAGCAGTCGCAGTGGAGTCGGCTGCCTCCTTCTTGCGGTCGCCCCTCTTAGTTTCTTTCGCCACCGTTTTCTCGTCGCTTTTTGCGGGTTTATCTTGTTGCTCCGCAGGCAAATCCTTTTTGAGCGCGTCGCTTTGCGGCTTCTTTTCTTTTGCATTAGGCTTTCTTGTCTCGTGGTTTGCTGGTATCGGGGATTCAAAACCTTCATACATTGCAGGCTTAATTCCGCGAGCAAAAGCTTCGCCTGCAAACGTGTTCGGTTGGAATGGTCCGACGAACGCGATGTTCGCGTCTGGCTTAATCGATGCTTCCATGCCCAATGCCCAATAGCATCCGTTCACTACCATACGTCGATAGCCGTCGTTCAGAATATCTTCCGGCGTGCCGTAGAGCGTAGTGAAGACGCGGCTGATTTTTCCAGATGCGGACTTGTACGTGCGAGTCCATTCGGAAGGCATTGGCGGTTTCGTCGAGTCCGCAACCGAATCGGGGGTCATCCCATTGAGCGGCTGAGCCATTGTTAAAATTTCGCCATCAACGGGTTTGCCAACGTAGCCGCCCACTTGCACCCAAATGTCTTTCACACCGCTGAGGATCGGATGCGATTTTTTGTCGTCGACCATGGTGATACGAGTGCTTTGGGAATGGTTCTTTCCGTAGTGGCCGACCCATGTTTGCCCAAGTACTTGATGCCCGAAGCCGAGTTCGTAATCCTTTGCTTTGGAGTCAAAAGAGTACTTCGAAAACGGATCGTTGGCATTCATCTTGAACGCATGGGTCGCAGTGCGAAGTCCGACAACTGGGCCGCCACGATTGAGGTAGTCGTCGAGGTGCTTCATTTGCTCAGGGGGGAAATTCTGGAAACGCAGAAAGACGACTGCCAGATCCGCCGTGTCGAGTGCCTCCATGCCGGGCATGTTCGAATTGCCGGCCACGATCTCGCCGCTAGCTTGGTCTATGTTGAAGAGCACGGTGCACTTGAAGCCATGATGCTTGGCCAAGATGCGTGCAAGTTCGGGCAATGATTCTTCCGATCGGTACTCATGGTCGCCGGCGAGGAAAACGATATGCTTTCCTTTGCCTGGCCCCTGCGTTCCTTCGAAAGAAAGCGGTTTTTCGGCGGGCGAGGTTTGCACGAAAGAAAGTACGATTGCGAGGGAAGCGAAAAGCGAGCGGATTGTCATGAGTTGATTGACTAGGAGTAAATTAAGGCGGGATTGTTAGGCGTAACGTTCGAGGTCGGTAACTGATTCTAACCAAAAGTTTTCTTTTATTCATGGTGAACTGCGTCAAGGGGTGGATAATTTGCGATGAATTTCAAAACATACTTTCCGTTGGCGTCCATCTCACTCGCCGATGGACGCCCACCCAAGTCCAGCGAAGGGAAAAAAGAAAGCAAAGGCCATCAAATGAATTTCAGCTTCCAACAAACTCGCACAACCAAAACGGTTCACGCCGAAAACGCTTGTCGTTTTAGGGCTTTATTATTGCTCGGTGTTTTCGCTGTCTCGTTCGTTGGGACCGCTGACCGAGTCAATGCGGTCAATGCTGACGCTATCACCGATGAAAAAGACGACATCTCACCCAATCGATCGATGACATACAAATCGGTCGATGGAATTGAACTAAAGCTGGACATCTTTGAGCCATTGGGCCTAAAGCCCACCGACCATCGGCCTGCCATTGTGTTCTTTTTTGGAGGTGGATGGAGCGGCGGCGACAAGAAGCAATTCTATCAACAGGCCAAAGCCATGGCCGAACACGGGATGCTTGCCTTCTCGGCTGATTATCGCGTGAAGACTCGAAACAAAACGACTCCTTTCGAATGCGTGAAGGATGGCAAATCGGCGATCCGATGGGTTCGCGAGCACGCAGCTGAGCTTGGTGTTGATCCGGATCGGATCGTGGCCAGCGGTGGTTCTGCAGGAGGTCATGTAGCCGCTTGCACAGGAGTCATCGAGGGAGCTGAAGAAGCGGGTGAGAGGACAAGCGTCAGTTCTGTCCCGAACGCGATGATCCTCTTCAATCCCGTGCTCGACACGACGCCCAAGGGATACGGCGCGAAAAGCTTCAAGGCAGAGCAACAGACGGACATCTCTCCCTGTCATCACGTGCGGAAAGGCATTGTGCCGACGGTTGTTTTTCACGGAACAGCGGACAAGACCGTGCCCTTCGAGAACGCCGATCGTTTTACTCGACTAATGAAGGAAGCCGGTAACGAATGCGTGCTTGTACCCTTTGAAGGCAAAGACCACGGCTTCTTCAACGGCTCACTCTTCCGCAAGTCAAATGGTGACGCGGATTTTGAAACGACGATCAAACGCTCGGTCGAGTTCCTTAAAGTGCATAGCATTTTGAAGTAGGCCCGACGATGCGAATCGCGAACAAGTCCACGAAGGACGTAACTTAATTCCAAATCTCGTTCACTTAGGCGTCAAGCTCGAATGGTCACTGGAGGCAGGTTTCGACAATTAAACATTGGCTGATCCTGTGATGGCCATTTGCAGTTGGCGAAACTGGGATTTCATCATGGCGATTGCCATCGTGTGCATCGACTGATTTTTCGCGATTTGGGTGACTTGCATTTCGAGACTATCGTCGCTGCCGTCATGGTAAACAATTTGTTTCATGGAATCCCGAACGCTTTCCATGGCGACTTTCTTGGAGTCTTCGAATGACGGCGTGGTGCCTTGGCTGCTTGAGCCGAGCAGGCTCAATCTTAGTCCCGGCGACATTTCCCTTTCTTGGCGATCCGCTTGAATGGCATCGCGCAGGCTTTTTTGAAACGTATCGACCGATAGATCTTTGGATTGATAGCCGGGGGTGTCGGTGTTCGCGATGTTTCCAGCCAGGATGGCGTGTCGCCGTTCCGTAAAGGCGACAGTTTGTTCGAGGCTTTTGAGAGTCGGGTTGGAAAACATAGGACACTTCCTTCTGCTGAGGCAATGCTCAACCCTCGAACGATACGTAGCTATCGAACGAAGATTCTTCGAGTTCGTGGGAGTTGTACGCATTCTGAATGGCGCTGGCGTCAACGTTCTGTTGAAGCTGGGCTGCGACCGATTCTCGTTGCAGGTTCATGCTGCCGAGCGAACGATCCTCCATAACAATCAACTCTTGCAATAGTTGGTCGCAGCGAGTCACCATATCTTGGCACGCTTTTCGCCGGGCTGGAGTCGACCACGAACGTTGCTCAGGATCTTGCTGCTGAAAGTAAGCGAGCCTCGATTGAACACTACCGAGGGCCTCCATCAATTCTTGTTTTCGCGAAAGAAGGGTCATCAATGCCGTCATTTCGTGCTGGGCCACCAGATCGGTCTGAACCAGAGACATGTCTTGCATCTCTGTCAAAAGATGCAATTTGGACTCAATCAACGCAAAGAGCGATTCGGTCGAGAGTTCGCTTGAACGGTTGGAGTCTAGGCTCATTTTGGTTCTCGAAGACGGAAGAATGTACGGTTGCTTGTTGGAAATACCAAAAAACGCTGCGAAAGCCAAGACAGAACCTGTGGAAAGTGGATAGCCCTGCCGGTAGATTGGGCGGCCCGCTACAATGGGTGATCCAAGTGCGTTAAACGCGATGGACGGGAAAATCCAATTTCAAATTTTAACAGGCTATACGGACAGCATAGGAATATGAGCAAAACTCCCCGGGAGGAAAAAAACGAAGGCCAAGCTAGCCAGCCAACCAGACGAGGCCAAGGTTTTTGGATGGTCGGTCTCATATTGCTAGCAGTCTTCGTGATGCTGTTCTTCCTGCCCGGAATGAGCTCAAGAATCGATTACAGCTTCTTTTTAGAACAGTTGGAAAAAGGGAATTTAGAAGAAGTGACGGTTTACGAGTCCTATATCCAGGGCAGGTTCATCTTTTTGCCGGAAAAGCCGCTGTCTGCCGAGTCAAAAGCCAAAGAAGCTCTTGGCGTATCCAGAGAAACGTATAAGAAAGATTTCGATTTGTTCATACCGACCGGGGCGGCGCAAGTCGAACTCCTCGCAAAGCTCGACGCGCTGCGCGAAAGGTCGAGCAAGCCAGTGAAGGTTGACCCAGATGATCCGACGGCAGTGGCCGTGCCTCAGGTCCCTTTTAAGTACGATGTCGCGCCCGGCGGAACTCTCAGCACGATCATGATGCTGATTTTCCTGTCAATGCTTATTGCAACTATCGTGGGCTTGTACATGTTCTTTCGTCGAAGCCGCGACTCCATGATGGGGGGTGGTTTCCTAACGAGCTTCACGAAGTCGACCGCCAAAAGGTTTGAGCCATCGGACCAAAGCATCACGTTTGACGACGTCGCCGGGCTCGAAGGGGTCAAAGCAGATTTGCAAGAAATCGTGGAATTTCTCAAATCGCCAGAAAAATTTCAAAAACTGGGGGGGCGAGTGCCAAAGGGTGTTTTGCTCAATGGCCCCCCCGGAACTGGCAAGACTCTTCTCGCCCGAGCGGTGGCTGGCGAAGCTGGCGTGTCTTTCTTTTCGGTCAACGGCAGTGAATTCATTCAAATGTTCGTCGGCGTTGGCGCTTCGCGTGTTCGCGATTTGTTTGCGACGGCCAAGGAGCAGTCTCCAGCCATCATCTTTATTGACGAAATCGATGCGGTTGGACGGCAGCGCGGTGCTGGACTTGGCGGTGGTCACGACGAACGCGAACAGACCCTCAATCAAATCCTGGGCGAAATGGACGGTTTCTCCCCCACGGATTCCGTCATCATCATGGCGGCAACCAACAGACCAGACGTTTTGGATCCTGCCTTGCTCCGCCCAGGTCGATTCGATCGACTGATTACAGTGGGGCGACCGACGCTCAAAGGTCGCGAGGCAATTCTAAAGGTCCACGTACGCGAGGTACCGCTCGCGGAAGATGTGAATCTGCACACCATGGCAGAAGCCACAGTGGGGCTAACCGGGGCGGATCTTCGTAATATTGTTAACGAGGCTGCTCTCTGGGCGGCACGCCATGACAAGACACGTGTCAGTATGTCCGACTTCGACTACGCGCGGGACAAGGTCCTAATGGGTGCGAAACGCGAAGAAGTCCTGATGCCGAGCGAAAAAGAAAAGACCGCCTATCATGAGGCCGGACACACATTGACGGCATGGTTTTTACCAGGCGCACAACGCGTACATAAAGTGACTGTGGTCCCGCGCGGCCAATCCTTGGGCAGCACCCAAATCCTGCCCAACGAAGACCGAATGAACATGTCCGAGAGCGAAATCCGGGACCAATTGGTGGTTTTGCTCGCAGGCCGAGCGGCCGAGAAAATCATTTACGACGAGACATCCGTCGGTGCAGAAAACGACTTGGAACGGGCAACCAGCTTGGGCCGAAGAATGGTATCCCATTGGGGCATGAGCCTTAAGCTTGGTCCGGTGTCTTACAAGCTTTCCGACAGCGATCCATTCCTCGGACGAGAAATCCACCAACAGCGTCAGTTCAGCGAGAGGACACAGGAGACGATCGACTCCGAAGTTGGCGACACGCTGCGAGCGGCCGACAGAAGAGCCACCGATATGCTTCATTCCAGACGCGAGGAACTGGAGAGGCTCAAGGATGCGCTGATGGAACGAGAAGAGCTTGATGAAAACGAAATAACGGAGTTGATCGGTCCAAGTGTTCACCTAAGACGCCCCTCCTCGTCGGCCCCGACAGCAGTCGTTAGCGCGACCTAGAAAGTATGGCTCGCAAGAAATCCAATAAGGTCCGCATCGAGTTTCGAAAGAAACACCAATCTCAAGCCAGGGATGCGGACCTGACAAGCGATTATGCATCCGATCGCGAGGATATCGACACCGTTGCTTCCCAACGGGTCAGCGGAAAAGGCGAACAAACCCGTCACCGAACGGTCAAAGGGAATTTGATCGCGAATGGCGGAACGGATGCTCTGGGTCAAATCGACTTGGATGTCAATGCTCAGCGAACACTCAATGGACTTGTCTTAAAGGTTCACGGCGTCGAGTCGATCGTCAAGTTGGCGGATGGCCGCATTTTTAGGTGTGCCGTCCGGCGAGTCCTCAAAAACATGGCCACAGATCAACGCCACGTTCTTGTCGCGGGGGACAAAGTCTCCCTTCTGCCTGAGGGGGAGGCTCAAGGTTGGATCGTTCGGATTGAACCGCGCCGATCGACGCTCAGTAGGACCAGCAAGCAACGACGTCACGTCATGGTGGCCAACGTCGATCAATTGCTCATCGTCACCAGTGCCGCCCAGCCTTCGATCAAGCCGAATTTGATCGATCGCGTTTTGGCAACGGCAGAACAGAATCACCTCGATGCATGCATCTGTATTAATAAGTGTGATTTAATCGATGCGTCGGCACTGCAACCGCTGATTGGTACCTATGCCCAGATGGGGTACCGGGTTGTGATGGCGAGCGCGGCCAAGGGCTGGGGGATCGAACGGCTTCGCGCGATCACTCGGGACCGAAGTAGCGTGGTTGTTGGGCAGAGCGGCGTCGGGAAATCGTCCATTTTGAACGCGTTGGATACCGGGCTCAAGCAGCGGGTTCAAGCCGTGAGTCTTGAGAACCAAAAGGGCAAACACACGACCACTACCGCCGAGGTTTTTCCACTGAGTTACGGTGGATCGATGATTGATACGCCGGGCGTGCGACAATTCCAACTTTGGGACATTGTAGCGAGCGAAATGTCCGGGCTCTTTCGAGATATCCGACCTTTTGCATCCAACTGCCGATACCCCAATTGCACGCATATTCACGAAAACTTATGCGCGGTCAAAGATGCAGTAGCCGATGGCCGGCTGGATGCTCGACGATACGATAGTTATTGCCAAATGGTCGAAAGCCCAGGCGATGCAGTACGAGAGGATTTTGAAGAGGCTTAGGCGAGCGGCATACAAAAAACTGCCAGGTCAGGCCACCGTGTGGCACGCCCAAAGCGATTAGCGATGGGCGTGGGAAGTACGGCAAATGACTCTAGCGATTCACCACGCCCTTCGTACCTCAGAGCGGCTGTGATTTTATAGTACCAATCACGCTCCGCGTGATTTTCGCAGTTCAAAAACCTTTGGTTTCT
>JAYTVM010000175.1:0-1968 GCA_043743995.1 Pirellula sp.
GGCGTCGATCACAAGTCGGGCCGGAGCTAGTTTGCTAGCGAAATCATTGGGGTCAATTTGATCGAGCTGACTATTCTTAAATGTCCAGCTTGAATCTCCAATAGAGTGAGTTACTTAAGTTCATTCCAAAGGAGTCTCAAGCATGGACAGCAATCAGTCTACCACTGGCGACGTTTCGTCGAAACAACATCTCTGGCCACGCGACCAGATTTCCCAACTAATTGAACATTTGCGCTTGGATCAAAGCGGCGGAGCTTCGTTGAATCAAAGTGCATCGCAGACCGGTGTACCTCGGACTACAGCGCAGATTTGGATGCGAAACCGAGCTCGCCTCGAAAAGGAAAGCGGCTTGAATCAAACTGTCGTTGAGTTTTTTCGAATCGCCCCACGGGCTCGCGTTCCTACATAGACTTTTATGTTCGTTGCATTTTGTAGTTGGTCAAGCCAACGATGGCGGTATTCGCAACATCTGTTGGCTTCTTGAACTGTGTCAGCTAGACCGGTTTATTGCCGTATCTTACGGGGCTCAACAGAAGATTGCTGCCTCTATTGAAAGGTGCATCGAGCAGTTTGGCGAAGAAGAACAGGCTCGGTTGACAGTTCAAATGCCCCATCGCGAAATCACGCTCTGTCAGGACGAGACGTTTCATCCTCAGATCTGCTTGGTTGCGATAGAACCCGTCTCGAACTTCCTCATTCTCGAAGAGTACGCTGCCAAACGTGATGCTCCTACTTGGAATGCTGCCGTCGATGAAGCTCTCAAGCCATTTTCCGTTACCGTGATTCAATGTGTTTCTGATCAGGCGACGGCATTGATCGCGCATGCGGAAAGTCATTTGGGAGTTCACCATTCGCCAGACCTATTTCATGTGCAGCAAGAGGCTTCGCGAGCGACCAGCACCTCGCTTCACCGTCAAACCGAAAAAACCGAAAGGGACTTCAAGGAGGCACAGGCCTTGTATCAAGAGAATGCTAGAAAGCTCAATGATTTCAGGGAAAAATGGCCTTGTTCACTTACGCAGTTGGACTTGGAGAAAGAACTAATTTGCTGTGCTCCAGTTCTCGACGAAGCCTTGCGCAAAACGCGTCAAGAATTCGAAACGACTCAAGCCAGACAACATCGTGCACGAGAAGCTCGTCGCGGTATTGGACACGAGTATCATCCGTTCGACCTGACGACAGGGGCACCCATAACGGCGACCGAATCCCAATCACGTTTGAACGCACATTTCGATACGCTTGACCAAGTCGCAACAGAAGCTGGCCTCAGAGCTTCGTCTTTCGCACGTCTTGCTAAGGCTAGGCGAGTATTGCCTTTGATGATCGAAACCCTTGTCTTCTTCTGGACTCTGCTCGAGAGCCGTGCTGCATCGTTGAAATACTCTCCCGAGGTTGTACAGGTTTGGTTGAATCAGCTTGTTCCCGGTTACTACCTTGCTTGTGTTGCCGAGCGTTGTTCTGATTCGGCAGAACGAAAACGACTTTGGGAGCTTTCCAGAACCATTCTCGGCAAAGCCAAAGCACGCGATGGACCGCTATCTGCAATGAACGAGAAGGATGTTTTGTACCTGGAGGAACAAGCACGTCTGGCATCGGAGTTGTTCCAGCGATCGAGTTCGTGTGTCGAGGGACGCAATGGACAACTCTCATTGCGTCATCACGGTCTGCGAGAAATCACGCCGAGAAAGCTTCGCGTGTTGGGCGTGCTTCACAACTATGTCATCAAGCGACGCGACAAAACGACGGCCGCAAATCGATTTTTTGGCCAAGAACATCGAGAGCTTTTTCCATGGCTTGTTGAGCATATGTCGCTTCCACCACGTCCACGTCACAAAGGTTCGTAAGCTGACGCAAATCATCGACTCGACTTCGAGCTGCCATTCGATGGATGGCTACCGGTACGTACCAATCCCCAGAAAACAATCGCATTCTCCATTAAATGCTGCTATTCTAAACCCGGCCCGACTT
>JAYTVM010000176.1:0-24312 GCA_043743995.1 Pirellula sp.
GAGGCTGTGATTTTATAGTACCAATCACGCTCCGCGTGATTTTCGCAGTTCAAAAACCTTTGGTTTCATAGGCAACATCACGCGGAGCGTGATGGGTACTTTCTTCAGATTCGAAAAAATCACAGCCTCAGAACGTGCCACCCAGTTTAAGCGTGCCACCCAGTTTACAGGTAGATTTCAATCTGCCCCTCGCCTAGGAATACGACACTACTGTCGTCATTTCTTCACAAAGCAATACAACGCCTCCTCGGTTCGTATGAACATTTCGCCCTTGGAGATGACGGGAGTCGCCATGGTTCGTTCGCCAAAGTCATGTGAGGCGAGGATTTTCCATTCCTTTCCAGCTTGGAAAATAGTCATAACGCCACTCTCGCTGGTCATGTATACCTTCCCGTCGCCCGCCACCAACGATGAATAATAGTTTCCTCGACCTTCTGCTCGCCCCTGATGTAGCATCTGTCCGTTGCTTGCATCAATAAGCGTCACAATGCCGCTGTCCTTCACCATGGTCATCACTCCTTCATGAACGACCGAGCTCGGTACGGTTGGCAATCCACGCGTATAACTCCACTTGACGAATCGACTTGTTAATTCACCACTCGGTACTTCGCCACTGGTGCCGGGCTGAATGGCAACGGCTACATTTTGGGCTCGGTCAAAAACTGCGGCATGACGGATCCATTCATTCTCCTCGAGTTGCTCATTTTGATTCAAGTCGATACGAAAAAAACGATCGATGACCGGACTGCCAGCAGGTAGTTCGTTCTTCGAAATCATTTTGTCTTCGTTCTTGTCATACTTCTCAAGCGCCTCGGGATATTTTTCCATTGCAATGCGATCCCCCGGGTCACCACCGGGAGTCCAGGATGCAATATAGATCACACCATCTTGAACGACGGGGGTGGAATCCATAATTCGTGAAAGTCCGTTGTACCACCATCGCTTCTTGCCGGTCGCTGGATCGTAAGCGGAAAGTTGCAACGAACCAGCCACCAGGATTTCATTGACTCCGTTGCGTTCCAGTACGACAGGAGTGGAATAACTCCGCGTTGCATCCTCGCGTGGCACCTTCCAAACGGTCTCGCCGGTTAGCGGATCCAGGGCGATAAGGAAACTGTCCAGGTCGTGGTCTTCGTTCAAAATGACTTTATTGTCAACCAAGATAGGTGAGCTACATGCCCCAAACTCGTCTTGAAAAGGGCCCATGCGACGCTCCCAAAGCAATTTCCCCTCGAGGTCATAGCACAACATCCCGTAACTGCCGAAGAATGAGAACACTTGGCTTCCGTTGCAAGCTGGCGTCGGAGTAGCCGGGCTTCCAGTCACGTGAAAAGACTCTAGCGTTTTCGTTGGAACCGGCTGTTTCCATTTGATTTGACCTGTCTCGCGGTCGATTGCGACCGTAGCCAGTTCCTTTTCGTCGGGTTGAAACGTGGTAAGGAAAATCGAGTTGCCACAAACACAGGGGGTGGAGTGCCCTTTATTGACTGGAGTGCGCCAGCGCAGTTTCGCATCATTTTCGAAATTGTTTGGCAACGGGTTGCTTCCAAGGGCGACCCCATGATCGCGTCTGAAGTAAGAGATGTCTTGAGGCAGTCCTTGTGAGGAATGGGAACAAAAAACCGCTATCAAAAGACTTCGCACTGCTAACTTCATTGATTGCTCCTAAGGGGAAATTCTCTAGTCGACCATTATTCTGCAAGACTCTTCGCGAATGGGGACTCCAACCGAACCGTTGTAAGCGTGCTTTCGTTCCCTCCGTGGAATTGACTCACCAGAAACAATGCGTTTCAAGGCCTCTGACAAGCGTTCGTCTGCTTTGATTTGAGCATCCGCTTGGCTCGAATGCGACCAACCAAAGCGACGTACCGTAATTTGCTTTCGGTCAACAAGATGCTGGCCTTTGCTTTCTGCCCAATAAGCGGGGATTAACATAAAAGATTGGACCTCCATGTCAGTTTTTTTCGTTGCAACTGCACCGTGCGAGTTGCACGAGATATACTATCGTCTATTCTACAGTAGATGGTCAGGACCCTCGGCATAAAGCCGACGGGCACTCACTTTGCAAATCTGAGCCTCAGTGCGCTAGCATGAGGGCCGGAATCGCAAGTAATCCTGGGCTCTCCTGCCCGCACGCTAGCGCGATGCGGCTCAAAGTGAGTGCCATTCCACGTTAAGTCGACGGGCATGAGAATGCCCCCGAGTTTACCTCGGTGGATATTTACCTTCCCCTCTAGAAAAGATCCCAATGGACACACGCTGCCGCAATGATTTAGTTGGTTGTCGGAGTCGGTTGCAAAGCACGCTCAGCAAATGGGGCGAATCCACGGACATTATCCAAGAAACCTGGAACGACGAAACCGCCAAAAGTTTTTATGCGCAGAGTTTAGGCGAAGTCGAACCAGTTCTCAAAAGAATGATGTCGACGCTACTGGAAGCCGCAGACTTGGTTCACAAAATGGAAAAAATGGTTGTGGACACGGACAAGTACGAATAATGAAACACTTACTTGCGCGGTTTCTTTTTACCGTTCTTGTTCTTTAGCCGGCTAGACAACGCGTCGCTTTTCGAAGCCGAGTTGTGCCCCTTGGAACGCTTTTTGTCTTCGCTTTTTCCACCCTTTCTCTTTTCCTTTTTGGAATCCAACGCTATCGGTGAGGCGTGTCGTGTTAGCCTTTCAAAACCGAAGATCAAATGCCGTTTGGCCGTGTCGATGCGTTCCACTCGGACAATCAGTTCGTCCCCTAATCGGAAGCGGTTGCCAGCCTTAAAGCCTTCCAATGTATGCGTGTCGCGATCGAATCGATAGCGATCATTCGGCAATGATTTGACAGGAATAAGTCCGTCGACCGGAATTTCGATCGCTCGGACGGTCACTCCTGTTGGCCGAACACCGGATACGACCCCGGTGAGTAACTCACCTTGTTTTTTGGCCATGAAGTGGAGGAGTTTCACTCGGATTAGCTCGCGTTCGGCAAGTTCCGCATTCTGTTCCGAATCGCTGCATTGTTGCCCCAAATGCTCGAGAACTTGTTCGTCTTCACGAGCAGGTTTGCCCTCTATCAGCTTCTGAACAATACGATGCACCACAAGGTCAGGGTATCTTCGAATTGGGCTGGTAAAATGGCAGTAATGCGTCATGTCAAGCGCGTAGTGGCGTTCAAAATCGGCTTGATAAACGGCCTTCGACATGCTCTTTAGGATGGCGAAGTTCACCGCATACTCGGTCGTCTTGCCCCGGACGGCATTCACCACTCGCCGGATCTCGAATCGATCCTCCATGTTTTCTGCTTGAATACCGAGTGCTCGGACGAAATCGTTAAGCCGCCGCATCTTCATCCGGTTCGGCGGCGCGTGTGCCCTACGTAGGAAAGGGAGTTCCAGCAAATCAAGCCAGGAAGCGACCGCTTGATTGGCGGCCAACATGAACTCTTCGATCATCTGATGGCTCTCCGTGTGAAGAACCAAATGAGCACCGCGGACCTTGCCGGTTTTGTCCAAGTCGATTTTGACTTCGGGTAGCGTTAGCTCCAACGCCCCCTTTGTGTTGCGAATCTGCCGCAGCAGCATGGCTAGTTCGTGCATATCTGCAACGACTTGAAAAATCGCCGGCGTGAGCTTGTCTCGCCACGCTTCGCGATCCTCCAGATAGTTGTCGATCTGTTCGTAGTTGAACCGGTACTGATTGCGAATTACGCTGTTGAATGTATGCGTAAGAATCAGCGTTCCATCCGGCGTGTACTCCATGAATACCGTCTTGGCCAATCGATTGTGATCCGGCTGCAACGAGGCAAGATGGTTGCTGATCGTTTCTGGGATCATTGGAATCACACGATCGGGCAAATAGACGCTGGTGCCGCGTTTGCGAGCTTCTTCATCTAATGCCGAGCCGAGCGGGACGAAGTGCGAAACATCCGCAATGTGCACTTGCAGTTCCCAGTTCCCCTTTTCGTTCTTACTCAGCGAAATGGCATCGTCGAAATCGCGTGCGTCGACTGGGTCGATTGTTAATGTTGGAACGAGCCTCAAGTCGGTTCGACCCTCGGGAATGACTTGGTCATCAAACAAATCCGCTTGATGTCGTGCCACTTCAAGCGCGGCTTCTGGATACGAATCAGGTAAACCAAATTGGTGCATGACCGCCATCGTATCCACGGCAGGGTTCTTGCTGCTGCCCAGGACCTTGAGGATGACACCCTCGCCAACGTGGAATGAATCGGGAAAACGAACAAGCTCGACAATGACTTTGTCGTTGTCGTTGAGGGGCAGTCCGCGGATATCACCGATTTCAATTGGGTGCTCCAGGTTGGCGCCGTCGAGCCAAACTAAGGACTTGCCTTCTACGAGCTGATAGGTTCCGGAGAACTCGCGACGAGCTCGAACCACAATTTCCTCAACCGAACCCTCGACTTTTCCGTCCTTGCCAGATCGGACGATGCGAATCCGAACGGTGTCCCCTTCCATGGCGCCGCGAGTAGCCGGTGGCGGAATAAATACATCTTCGATTCTAACTTCACCGGCGATGGACGAAAGCCTTACAAATCCAAAGTCTCGTGCTGGAGCGGTTCGGAAAATGCCAGTCACCTCACCGCGATCTCGCTTAGGTTTGACGGGTCTTGGAATCGTTTCAAGATTCTCAGAGTCGGCTTCAAGCTCTTGTACCGGAAAGTCAAATTCCTTTTCCGCAATTTTGCTGTCGCTCGCAGGATTAGCGCGAAGCACCAAATGATTCGGGCCAAACGTGACCAGACCATCTCGAACCAGTTGTTTTATAGCGCGCCGTAATGGTCGATAATCCTCGTCAGGGAGTTTCAGATTTTTGTGAATGACGCGGGGCTTGCACGGCTTGTAATCAGCCGAGTGAACAAGTTTCAAGACTTGCTGAACAATTGGTTCTGAATTCATAAGGCATAAGTATAACTGCTTTCCACGGCAAGACTAGTGGGAATTTGCCCGTGGCGGATGCTGCCAGCATCCGAGCAGGTTCTCCCAGCATCCGATCCGATGCTGCCAGCATCCGAGCCGACGCTAGCAGCGTCGGCCACGCCACGCCACTTCTACGAAAACTTTAGCACTCCCTTGCTATCGCCAAAGCTATCGGCTTTGACACCGGATTGATTTAGCATCCATAGATATAAATCGCACAACGGCGTGTCTTTTGGAAACCGCCAATGGGAGGCCTTCTTGATTTTGCCGCCAGCCTTGCCCGCCATGATAATCGGCAAATCGTCGTGATTGTGTCGGTCGCCATCGGAGATGCCACTGCCATAAAGGATCATGCAATTGTCGAGCAGTTTGCCTCCAGCCTCTTCGACGTCTGCGAAATGGTCCAGCAGATAAGCGAAATGCTGCATGTGAAACAAATTGATCTTCTGGATCTTGGCTTGCTTCTCCTCGCTTTTGCCATGGTGTGACAAATCATGGTGCCCTTCGGGTGCCCCAATTTCAGGATAGCCCCAGTTGTTCCCCTCATTTGCGAATCCGAAGGTCAGCACTCGCGTTGAATCACTTCGAATTGCCAGTGCAACCATGTCCAACATCAACTTGCAGTGCTGGCTCCGATCGTTAGGAATTCCTGAGGGTCGCGGTATGTTGGGAATTCCATCTTCTCCAATGCGAAGCTTGCTCGAGTTCGACAATCGACTCTCAACTTCTCGAACTGCGTACAAGTATTCATCGACTTTGCGTTGATCTGCGATGCCAAGTTTTTTGTGCAATGTCTTTGCGTCTTCTTGGACAAAGTCCAAAACACTTTTGCGCCGTTCGATCCGAGCTGCCCGGCTCTTGCCCTCCCCCACTTTTTCGCCATTCCCGAACAAACGATCAAAGACGGCAGAAGGATCATTTTCTTTTGGCAAGGGACTATTTTCATTTCGCCAAGCCAGATTGCTTGAATACGCGCAAGAATAACCGCTATCGCATCCACCCGCTTGTGTAGATCCCTCGAGACCCAATTCCAAGGACGCAAATCGTGTTTTCGAACCGATGACCTGGGCAGCAACTTGATCCACCGACACACTGTTCTTGATATCGGCTCCATCCGTTTTTTTTGGGTGCGCACCGGTAAGAAACGACGCACCCGATCGCGCATGGTCGCCGGCCCCGTCCTCATGAGCCCTCGCACCATCTAGGGTCAGCCCACTAAAAACAGAAATGGTTTCACGGTGCTTTGCCAGCGGTTCCATCGTTGGCGACAGGACGTATCCAGGCCCCTCCGAAGCTGGTGTCCAAGCCGGCATGTGAGCACCGTTGGGGACCATAAAGTACATGGTTCGCAGAGGAGCTTGTGGCCCCGCCGCCGCTGCTAATCGACCGACCGGAAGCATCGCATCTAACAGGGGCAAACTCATTGCAGTGCCTAAGCCACGGAGAATGGTTCGGCGAGAAAGTCGTTGATTGTTCATAGTGCGTCACGAACTCCTTTGCGTTGAAATGGATCGCTGACCACGATCTCGTAAATGAGCGTTGAAAACTTGGTGTCGTCTTGAATTAGTTTTGCTTGGATCTTGTCGATCGCACATCGATCGTAATATTCCATTCCACGCCCCAGAGCGTAAACCAGCATTTTTTCCGAAAGGCAGCGAACAAATTTATCAGCGTTCTTGCTCCCAATATTTCGTATCAAATCGGCCGGGCCCTTGATTTTATCGCCTCCGGGCAACTCGCCTGAGGTGTCGATGGGTTGACCATAATCAAGCGTTCGCCAACGGCCGATTGCATCGTAATTCTCCATGGCCATTCCGATGGGGTCCATCAATTTATGGCACGAGGCACAAGCGGGATCCGCTCGATGTTGCTCCATTCTTTGACGCAGAGTTCCGGTAAGTTCAGCCTTGTCTAACTCGGGAACCCCAGGCGGAGCGGCTGGCGGTGGAGTGCCGAGCATATTCTCGAGTACCCACTTGCCTCGTTTGACGGGACTGGTTCGCGTTGGATTACTTGTAACCGCAAGTATCGATGCATGTGTCAGCAAGCCCAGTCGCTTGTGCCCTTTGGTAGAAACCATTCGGAACTCGTTCCCTTCGACTCCTGGGATTTCGTAGAACTTGGCCAGCTTGTCGTTCATAAAGGAATAGTCCGCGTCCAGGAGACGCATCATACTTTTGTTCCCTTGCACGATGTCGGCGATGAAAAGATAAGTTTCACGGCGTGCCAAATCGCGGATCTCCGTGGTCCACTTTGGAAACAAATTCGCATCTGGAATAAACTGGTCAAGTTTTCGCAAGGTAAGCCACTGACCAGCGAAGTTTTCGACAAACGCACTCGATCGTTTGTGCTTGATCATTCGCTCAATTTGCTGTTTCACGATCACGGGATCTCTTAACTGCTTCTTCTGAGCTAACCCAAGCAGTTCTTGATCGGGCATCGAGCTCCACAAAAAATAACTTAGCCTCGTTGCCAACTCGAAATCGGTTAGCAATGGAAACTGACCGGCAACTTGCGGAGCTGGCTCTTCCACTTTGAAAAGAAAGCTTGGCGAAACCAAAATCGCTTGTAACGCTACTTGTAGGCCACCCTCGTACGATTCTCCAGCCTCGATCGCATCGTTGGCCAACGCAGCTAATCGTTTCACTTCCGGAGTCGTAGCGGGTCGGCGAAATGCCTTGCTGGCAAGCGGCCGAAGGACCTCCGTTGCAGCTTGTTCGACAGACACACCCGTACTTGGGGTCGCCTTGACGATCTTGCGATGGCTCTCTGGCAATTGGGCTTCCGGAATCGGATCTGACGCTTTTTGGCCAGAAATCTTGAGATCGTAAATCGCGATGTTCCTATCTTCCGCCGGCTTTCCGTTTTTGGCCTCGACCGTCTTGTCGTTCGTAAACTCAAGCGTGATGCTTCGTTTGCCACCCTTGCTAATTCGAATCGGCACGACGAAGTTTTTGGGTGTGTCCGGTTCGCTTTGCACGGAGAACTCTTTGGCCTTTTTTCCATCGACCGAAACAAGCATTCGAGGGTATTCGCCCGCAGCAGGTGAGCCTGTCATCCCTAGTTCGAGCGAGAACTCCCCTTTCCAAGGAAGCTGCTCTTCAATCGTTATCTTTCCATTCGAATAAAACGAAAAGAAGCCGTCGTTCGCTTTGCCTGAACTTCCAGCCGTAAGCTGCTTGGGCTTGCGAATCGACTCAAAAACAGGTCCAGGCTCGGGCGCAAGAATGGCTTTTCGACTGATGTCCTCCGCAGCCGATAAATACTTTTCCATCAACAACGGCGGCAAAGTCAAAACGTCCCCAATATTGTCAAATCCATACCCAACGTCATCACCCGGAAATCCCGATGCAAGTGCGTAGTCAATTCCCAACAAATCGCGGACTGTATTTCGGTATTCTGCCCGATTGAGTCGACGCAACGTGACACTTCCTGGATTTGGAGTGCGTCCACAGTCAATGTCGTTGATCGCGGACTTGAGCCATTCAACTAGCTTTTTGCGGTCCGCCGCCGCGAGAGGTGCGGAGTCTTTAGGCGGCATGTCTTCCAACTCAAGACGCTGGATTACCTTTTCCCAAGTCTGGCGCTCCTTGAGTATCGACTTGGACGATTTGAAATTGCTCAGTGCGAGACCGGCTTCCGCTTCCGATCCGGAATGGCATTCCAGGCAGGCGGACTTCAAAATAGGTTGGATTTTCTCAAAAAACTCTTTGTCTCTGGCAGCCCAATCAATTCCAAGCGCCGATTGCATGGTTGACCCGGATAGAGAATATGTCAAAAGGATCGCGACTGTTGTAACGACCCTCTGCGTACGCTTGCGACATGCATTAAAATCAAGAAATCGGATTATGGAATCGTGGAGCAACATTTCTTCGATACGGTGTGAGTTCTTAAGGCGTATACCGAACTTATTTTACGTCCTTGACTAGACTTTACGACACAAAACAAGCGAATGAACTATGCAAATTGTACCAGCAGCGGAGTTGATTTCGAAAAAATGCGTTCCTTGCGAAGGGGGTGTTGAGGCATTTACCGTCGAACACGCTCGAAAACAGTTGGAATTGCTACTCGCTTGGATTCTTAGCGTTGATGAGAAGTGGATTCATCGCAAGATCGTTTTTAAGAATTTCGTGCAGGCGGTGGCTTGTATTAACAAAATTGCTGAACTAGCCGAAGCAGAAGCACACCATCCCGATCTCCATTTGACCAGCTATCGAAATCTGGAAATTGCGATCTCAACACATGCCATCGGTGGCTTGAGCGAAAACGACTTCATCCTTGCTTCCAAGATCGACGTTTTAATCGCAAACGACTTTCCTAAAGCGACGGCTCCCAATACGGGAAAGTCTAGTTAATGGGCCAGACGATCCTCGATTCGTTTGAGCAAGCTGTGATAACGGAATCCCCGATCATTGCGTGCAAGGGCATTCAGCTCACATTTGGAACTGGATCGGCCAAGCAGAAGGTCCTCAATGATCTGAGCCTCGAGGTGCGATCGAGCCAAATCGTTTCCTTGCTTGGCCCCAGCGGATGCGGTAAGAGCACTTTGCTGCGAGTGGTGGCGGGCCTCATTGAACCGGACGCGGGCGAAGTGACCGTTGACGGAGAACTCGTTTCTACCGTGATGCCGAGGTCCGCACGCGAAAAGCTTTCGTTTGTTTTTCAAGAGCCAGCGTTGTTACCATGGCGAACCGTCTGGCAGAATGTCATGTTGCCGTGCCAACTTAGAGGCGTTCACAAAAAGCAAGAGACAACTGACTTTGTGGAACATCTGCTCAAAATAGTCGGATTTCAAAAATCGGATTGGAGAAAATTTCCATCGCAGCTCTCTGGTGGCATGAAAATGCGAGCCTCGATCGCTCGAGCCATGTCAACTCATCCTACGATTCTACTGCTCGACGAACCCTTTGCTGCGTTGGACGACATGTTGCGTTCCAAACTCAACGACTTGCTGCTCGCGGTTGCGATGGAACAGAAGTCCACAATGCTCTTTGTTACGCATAACATCGCTGAGGCGATCTACTTGAGCCAGGCGATTGCAATCATGAGCCAGGGGCGAATCGCGGAACGAATGGAGGTGCCGTTTTCGTTTCCTCGCGAAGCAGGACTGCGAAGTACCAGCGAGTTTGCAGCGTTCTATGGGCAAGTTGCCGAGTCGCTTTCCCGAGGGAATTCATGAACGCACCGTCCAACAAGTCGACCAAGAAGTCGACCAACAAATCGATCAACAAGTGGATGACCTACCTTGCGCCCGTTTTGGTCTTTGCGGTCGTGGCGACGGTCTGGCACGTCGTGGTCGTTTGGTTCAAAATACCGAGCATTATCCTACCGAGCCCGATCGCGGTCATGAAAGCATTGTGGCTGGAACGCTTGGTGCTACTGAAAGCCAGCTGGGTATCGCTTCAGGCTGCGGCCGTCGGCTTGCTTTGCAGCGCCGTCTTGGGCAGCTTGATCGCTATCGTGTTCAGCCAATCTTCGCTCTTGCGAGTCGCGTTGTATCCGTATGTGATTTTTTTGCAAACGGTACCCATAGTCGCGATTGCCCCACTTTTGATCATTTGGTCGGGGAACAACTTTCGGACGATTGTTTTGGTAGCAACCATCATCAGTATCTTTCCCGTGATTGCCAACGTGACGAGTGGTCTGCTTTCAATCAATGAGAATCTGCGGGAACTTTTTCGCATGCAGTCGGCAACGCGCTGGCAGATGCTTACCAAGCTACGCATTCCTGCGGCGGTACCTCAGTTGGTTCTTGGGCTGCGGATCAGCTCTGGGCTTTCGGTTATCGGAGCCATCGTGGCGGAGTTTTTTGTGGGCAATAGCGGTGAGTACGATGGGCTGGGAACGATCATGACCGCCAGGCAAGCCAATCTCAAAACAGCCGAATTGATTGCCGCCTTGATGGCTTGCACGTGCTTAGGGATTTTGCTTTTTGCTTGCGTAAACATATTGGGTGCAACGTTGCTTAGACGTTGGACGCGAACCTCAGGATTCGAATCCGACAAATAAACGCTTGTGGACGATCGAGGCCCTTCGCTCGTTGGGTTCCTGCTCAAGCGTCGGGCTTGAAAATGGCCACGAACCCAAAGATTATGCGGATGAGGCAAAAAAAGTAAGTCTCGCATCGGTTAAGATGAGGACCTTAAATACCAGGCCTCGACTCCATTCCGCATAAAGCCAGATTGCGTTGCCTCAATGAAAGTCACTTTGCTCGTCGCTTCCCTATTGTTGTACTTGCAACTTGGAGCTTTATCCTGCGCTGACGACCTAGTCGACAAAGTTGCAGCACTCCCAAAATTGCAAGCGGCTTTTCATGGCGACTGGCTGATCAAGCGAACACCAAGCCCAACAGGGGTTTTCTCGACCACTCAATCTGGTGAGATCGTCCTTGACAACGGATTGCTTCGGCGTTCGTTTCTGGTTTCCCCAAATTTGGCATGCGTCGAACTACTTCAGTTGCAAACGAAGGAATCGATGCTTCGAAGTGTTCGCCCTGAGTGTCGAGTCAGTATTGACGGACAAGCGTTTGAAGTCGGCGGTTTGAAGGGACAACCGTTCGATAACTTTTTGCGTCCAGAATGGTATTCCAAACTCAGTAACGATCCAACATCCTTCCAACTCGTCGACTTCACCGTCAGCCCAATCCAAGCTCGGTTCGATTGGAAACCGCGGCGTGAATGGATGGCTAGGGATGGTGCGAGTTGGCCACCCAAGGGGACCGAGGTTCAATTCCATTTCCGGGCGCCCACTTTGGAATCCAATTCACCGCAGACGGTCGCAAATGGTATCCGAATTGTTGTTCACTATGAAATCTATGCAGGGCTGCCGCTCCTATGCAAATGGTTCACACTCCACAACGAATCGGGGCATTCGATTCGATTGACTCAGTTTACAAGTGAGATACTGGCTTGCGTGGAAGCATCAAGCCAAGTCGAGGATCTGGCGGAGCCCTTCCATACCAATCTTCATGTGGAAACCAACTTCACTACATGCTCGATGCATGGAGCGAGCGCTCAAATCGATGCAGTTCACTGGGTTGCCGATCCTACCTACAAAACGCAGGTCAACTATCTGCTTCAATCCAAGTGCCTGCTCGAATGTCGACCTCCTCACGGACCCGATGTCGACGTAGCGAACGGTGCAACTTTTGACTCGTTTCGAACTTGGATCTTAGCGCACGAAGATCGTGATGAGATACGAAACTCTTTGGCTTTGGGACGGATGTACCGCACCATCGCTCCTTGGGTGATGGAGAATCCGTTGATCCATCATGTTCGTAGCGCCCACCCAACCGCCGTCCGCTTGGCGATCGATCAAGCTGCCGAAGTCGGATTCGAATTGGTGATCATGACCTTCGGGAGTGGATTCGACATTGAAAACAGTTCCCCTGAATACTTAAAGCAAATTCGAGAATTGGCAGAGTACGCTCATTCGAAAGGCGTTGCGTTGGGTGGCTATTCGCTGTTGGCAAGTCGATCGGTCAGCAAGAAGGATGACGTAGTGAATCCAGCCACAGGCAAGACCGGTGGCTTTGCACGATTCGGCAACAGCCCATGCTTGGAGAGCGAATGGGGACAAGCCTACTTTGCGAAACTCGACAAGTTCTTCGAGGCGACTGGTTGCGATGTGCTGGAACACGATGGTTCCTATCCAGGGGACGCGTGCGCGTCGACCGATCATCCGGGGCACCGTGGCTACGAAGATTCCCGCTGGAAGCAATGGGAAAAGATCAATCGCTTCTATCAATCCTGTCGCAGCAAAGGGATCTACTTGAACGTTCCGGACTGGTACTTCCTGAACGGTTCCAACAAAGTTGCAATGGGGTATCGCGAAACGAATTGGTCGCTGCCTCGCGAATACCAAGAGATCATCGAACGCCAGAACATTCATGACGGAACTCGTTACAAGCTTCCGACGATGGGCTGGATGTTTGTCCCACTTACAGAATATCAAGGTGGTGGGGCCATGGCCACGATTGAACCCTTGAGCGAGCATCTCGATCACTATGAGCGACGGTTGCAGAACCTATTGGGTGCGGGTGTGCAAGCCTGCTTTCGAGGTCCACGACTTTATGACACGGATGAGACCAAGGTGTTGGTGAAGCGCTGGGTCGCATTTTACAAGAGTCATCGGGCTATACTCGACAGTAGCTTGATCCCGCTTAGGCGAGCCGACGGTCGGGACTGGGACGGCTGGATGCACGTCAACCCACACCTTGAAACTCCTGCCTTTGCGATGATCTACAATCCGCTCGACGAACCAATCACTCGCGAAATTGCGTTCCCACTGGCCTACAGTGGTCTCACCGAGCAAGCACACTATCAAATCAAAACGGATGCAATTCTACCTGTTCCGCTCGACCGGAAAGAAATAGCCAATCTGAAAATCAGCGTCCCTGCCAAGAACGCAACTTGGATTCAGTTTTTTAAATGAAGTCGTGGCGGATGCTGCCAGCGTCCGTTCCGCTGGCTTCACGCCGGAGGGATCACTTCCAATCGACTGACTCCTTACTCATTAAGCTTCGGTGCAAGTTTCGGATCGTACTGCGAGCCTGCTGAAACTTGAGTTAATGTTAAGCGAACTTTGGTTGGGAAAAACTTTTCGGAATCCGAGCGTTTGTGCGCGTGACCGGATCTCGAGAAAAACCAGCGATCACCTTAGTCTTTTGGTCGAGAGTCTCGGTCAAGAATCTCGGTCGAGATTGAGCCGCCCGAACAAATTGAATTACGAGTAGCCCCGACTTTGCAATCCTGTTACTGAAATGATAGAATTCAATCCTTAAAGTACGATGAAAAAAAGCTGCCGCCAACGACTGCATGCGGACAAGGCGGGTCATATGCCTCTTCATCCGCATCGGACGGACACGTTTGTTTGAAGGAAGCAAGTATCGTGGAACTGCAACGCGTGTATGCTCTTGAAAAGTATGGCAGCTATCTGCGCATGCTGGTTGAATTGCAACTTAGCCCACATTTACGAGGAAAAATTGATCTTTCTGGAATCGTTCAGCAGACCTTGTTTGAAGCGCATCAGGCCCAACCGAAGTTCGACGCCAATGGGGATGATCTGCTCCCTTGGCTCCGGCGCATTCTGTTGAACAACCTTGCCGATGAAATAAGAAAAACACAGCGAGTAAAGCGCGGAGGCGGACGCGAAGTTTCGCTAGCATGTGCTCTCGAACAGTCGTCCCTGACACTGGAGGCGTTCGCACTTGCAGACCAAGAATCTCCAAGTCATCATCTTATGAAGCAAGAGCAAGTTCTAAATCTGACTGCCGCGCTCGCCAGGCTACCAGAAGCGCAGCGAGAAGCTCTCATACTCCAACACTGGCATAATTGGCAGCTAGCCCAGATAGCCGAACATATGGGACGTACACGTG
The DNA here is from genome assembly GCA_043743995.1 of Pirellula sp. Lineage (GTDB taxonomy): Bacteria > Planctomycetota > Planctomycetia > Pirellulales > Pirellulaceae > JBKCUI01. The sequence goes on from JAYTVM010000176.1 coordinate 14,303, forward strand.
CGGCAGTTGCGGGTTTGATCAAACGAGCGATTCAGTCGTTGCGAAACGATTTCAGGGAATGACTGTCGATTGGAAATGTTTTCGAAAAGTATTGCGCCTCACTGACTGCCCTTTGACGCTTATGTAAGCAGCCGTTCTCCAAATGGTTATGGCGATCATTTATGGATGCGAGAGATGGAGAAAAGAACTAACTTGGGGATGAGCATGTCTTCAGAATCGTCCGGAGATGAATCGAACGAGACACCCGTCGATCATATTATCGCCGATTATCTAGAGGCAATCGAGCGTGGTGAGATGACGGACCCGCAAGCTTATCTAGATCGGTATCCGCAATTCGCGACCGAACTAATGCATTTCTTCCAGGCGGCGTTCGAGTTTCGTATTATTACGCGAGGGGCGTCGTCAATACCATCGCAAACTTTGTCCGAACCTGAAGACTCAGGTGCGTCGGAGACACAGACGATGAATCTGAAAAATTCCGTTGGGAAATCGTCGGTTGAAGCCCGCGCTAAAGAAGCCTCTAAAGAAACTCGGTCCGGTGAATACACGGTGTTAAACGAGATTGCTCGTGGCGGTATGGGTGTTGTCTTTAGAGGGCGTGATTTGGAATTAAAGAGAGAGATCGCCATTAAAGCGTTGCTTACGAATCACTTGGGTAACGCAGATTTTAAGCAGCGGTTTATTGAAGAAGCCCAGATCGCCGCTCAGTTGCAACATCCGGGTATTACGCCGGTCTATGCGCTCGGGAACCTAGCCGACGGACGCCCTTATTTCACAATGAAGATTGTCAAGGGAGAGACGCTATCTAGGCTTTTGTCTGAGTGCTCCGACCTCCATCGAGACCGGCAGCGGTTTCTCAATATCTTTGAGCAGGTCTGCCAAACACTTGCTTATGCCCATTCGCGTGGTGTGATCCACCGCGATCTAAAGCCATCTAACATAATGGTTGGAGCGTTTGGAGAGGTGCAGGTGATGGATTGGGGCATGGCAAAAGTCCTTTCCGAGGAAGGGATGTCTCAAACCTTGCCCTCCAACGCAAGCGCCATACGCACAGTGCGCAGCCCCGGTCCTGACGAAGCACCAGGCCCAGGTTCTGAAACCCAGTACGGCAGCGTGTTAGGCACGCTGGCTTACATGCCCCCAGAGCAGGCGCTCGGAGAACATCTCGACCGGCGAGCGGATGTTTTTGGGTTGGGAGCCATCCTTTGCGAGATCCTGACAGGCAAGCCTCCCTATGTCGCTTCAAGTTTCGAGGAATTGCGAAGGATGGCAGTCCGCGCGGAACTGACCGAAGCGTTCAATAAGCTGGATCATTGCGAAGCAGATGAGGAACTCATTCGCCTCGCGCGGCGTGCTTTGGCTCCGGAACCTGAAGATCGACATGCCGATGCGGGAGTCGTAGCAAAAGAAATGAATCATTATCGTGAAGGGGTCGAGATGCGAGCTCGCGTGGCGGAAATCGCTGAAGCACAAGCGACAACCCGGGCCATCGAGGAGCGATCTCGTCGTAAACTGACATTGAAACTTTCAGGTGCTCTGATAACGGTACTTGCAATCGGAGTTCTTGGCACGACTTGGGGACTCGTGAGCGCAAAAAAAGCATTGCTTGCAGAGACCAAAGCAAAAGAAAATGAAAGGCGAGAACTCTTTGCGGCAGATTTGCTAATTGCAAACCAGATGTGGGAGAGCGATTACGGAACCGCAAAGAACGTCGATTCGTTCCTAATGAGGCATGTGCCATCAAAAGGAACTATAGACCTTCGCGAATTTGCGTGGCGACTTCAATGGACGGAGCTCAACCGAAATTCTCTTGTTCTTAATGGACATACCGGTGGCGCTCGACTTGTAGCGTTCCTTCCTAATGGGCAACTGGCAACCGTCGATGGTAAACTAACTCTGCGTCGCTTTGAGCTACCGAATGGGGAAAAATTAATGGAGACCACCCTTCCAGGTCCATTGCCAGCCTCGTGTTCGACGATTTCTAAGAATGGCGAAATAATTGCTGTTGGGCACAGCGACGAAATAAGAGTTTTCGACACGCTAACCGGCCTGAAACTCTATTCACACCCTGGCCAATCGCTTGCGTTGAACTTTTCTAGCGACGGTCGTCGGCTGGTTGCCGCGTTGAAAGACGGCACGGTGCAAGTGCTGGATATCGCGAGGGAAAACGATTCTATTTCATTTCAATTAACGCATCCAGCCCTCGTCGTACAGCATCCGGAGAGACTGTCGGACTTGGAGGGAATCGAGTTGGCTCCGAATGGAGAAAGCATTTTCTTACTGGGTTATCCGGAGCACGATGCTGTCACCGAAATGACGATGGGTGGGGTCGAATTTTTATTGCCCATGGAGAGCCATTCGTCTGTCTATTCTATGGCAATCGCTTCCGACGGCTCATGGAAAGCGACGGGCAACGGAAACGGACAGGTCTGTCTATCTAATGGCCCTACAATTCTTGCAGAGCCCCTTCATATTGGCACTGTATCGACCCTTGAATTTTCAGCCAGTGGTAGATGGTTGGCCACTGGCGGTGCAGATGGAATGGTCAAGCTATGGGATGTTTTTAGCCGCACAATGTTGTACTCATTCAAGGGGCATCTCGGACGAGTCAATTCCGTCCGATTCGCATCGGACGAACTAACTGTCGCGTCTGCCAGTGAGGACGGCGCAACGCGAGTCTGGAATTTGCCGCCCAATCGCTTTCCTCGAGTCTTCGGCTTACACGATCAATCCATATTCAGTGTCGCATATTCCCCAGATGGTAAATACTTGGCAGTAGGTACCGGCCGTCGCTCCGTGTTGCCGGACGAAATCGAAATCCATAGCGATTTAAATGAAGGTGTCGTCCATGTATGGGAGATCACCTCCGGCAAACTAGTGAGAACTTTTCGAGCTGATGATTGGCGAGTATTGGTACTTGCTTTCACGACGATGGGACCAGATAGAAGTCGGCTTCGACTCATCACAGGTGGGTATGAGTCCCAACTGCAAGTCTGGGATGCTCTCACGGAGGGCGAACCGCTGATAATGAAGGGACTATCGCCGGACTACGTAAAGTCAGCGATTGGGGCATTAGCAGTCTCGCCCAACGGTAATTTCGTAGCAGCAGGCTTCGGGATTCCCACGTATCATCAGCACGATTACCCACAGATAGCTAAGATATGGAACCTTCGAACAGGTGCCGAACTGGCCCGTCTGAATAGCCATTCGAATACCGTTTGCGATATCGTATTCTCTCCAGATGGCAAGCTGATTGCAACAGCCGGTGATGATCATAGAGTGATTCTGTGGTCCACCAAGAACTGGCAGCCTATAGATGTTCGTCTTCAGCAGGGGAAGGAAAAAATCAAGTGCGTCGCATTTTCCAATGACGGGCAATCGATTGTAGCTGGAGACGCGAGTGGTACCGTCACGATTTGGAATACAGACAGCGGTAGTCGTACACATCAACTCCAAGGGCATGCCGATGCGGTTTTTCGTCTCGCATTTTCTCCTGACGGGCGCACATTAGCTACTGCCAGTTGGGACAAGACTGTTAAGCTCTGGGATCCCGTGAGCGGTCGCGAGACCCGGACTTTACGTGACCACGAACGCCAACACGAAAATTGGATCTCTTGTCTGGCGTTTTCCCCTGATGGAAATTCGCTGGTGACTGGAAGCTGGGATGCAAAGATTCGAATGTGGAATACGACACCGATGCACGAGATTTCCACGATTGTGACTGACGAGCGAACGCGAATCGACCCGTAAGTTGGGTGGCCGCTGCCAAATCATAACGGCAGGGCGCAAGCCGAACGGTACTCACTTTGAGCCGCAACGCGCTAGAGTGCGGGCCGGAATGCCAATTATCATTTGCAAATCCGGCCCTCCACCGTTCGCCAAAGATTTCGAGAATCCATTTTCACCATTGTTGGGAATTTCAAAAAGATTTGCGCCTCAGCAGACAGAAGTTGTCGCTTAGGAATCTGTTGAACCAAATCCTGATTCGCATTGCGGCGATGGCTAAAGAGGCCATTATCTCGCAAATCCATCGCTAAATCCAACGAACCCCTCTCTGGAGAGAAGAAAATGTTCCGATCACGATCAAAAAATTTTGGAATTCTGATACTGGGCCTGATCGTTCACGCGACGGATGGCCGAGCCGATGAAGCCAGGGCATTAAAGACAATCGAAGAACTTGGCGCGCGTATTAAAACGGACAACCAGCGTCCTGACCAAGCTGTCGTGTCGGTGGACCTCTCCAATCTCAACGTGACAAACGCCAGCATCACGGAGTTGAAGGAATTTAAGAACTTGCAGTCGTTGAGCCTAAATAACACCAGCGTCACGGAAATTGGCGTAAAGGAGTTGCAAGAACTCAAGAGTTTGCGCTCATTGACTCTCACCGGTGTCAACGTGACAGATTCCAGCCTTGCAGAGCTGAAGAAGCTGAAGGACCTGAATTCTTTGAGCCTTACCTACACCAAGGTCACGGACGCTGGACTAGCGGATTTAAAGGACCTAGAGAACTTGCAATCGCTAAACCTCAGCTACACAAAGATTACTGACGCTGGTCTGAAGGAGTTGGAGGAACTGACGAATTTGAGATCGCTGGATCTCAGCTTAACCGCCGTCACGGACGTTGGCCTCAAGGAGTTGCAAAAACTGAAGAACTTGCTGGAGCTGAATCTCAGCGATACAAAAGTCACGGATGCTGGCTTAAGGGAACTGCGCGAACTGGCAAGTTTGCAGTCTTTGACCCTCACCGGTGGCAATGTGACAGATGCCAGCATGAAAGAGTTGAAGGAACTCAAGAATCTGCGGTCAGTGACCCTTATTTACGCAAAAGTGACGGACGTCGGTCTGAGGGAGTTGCAGGAGCTACCAAACATGCATTCGCTTTCCCTCAACAACACCAAGGTTACGGAATCTGGCCTCCAGGTCTTGAAGGACCTGAAAAACTTGAAGTCGTTGTCCCTCGTCCACACTAAGGTATCGGACGCTGGCCTCAGGGGGCTAAAGACCGCGTTACCTGAAACCAAAATTAGTCATGTTGAGAATAGCCAGATTTCTGAGAGAAGTAAGGGAAAAAACTGTGGGAAATAAAACGAGGTGCGGAATAAATCGAGTGATGACTGGCTTAACGATCGGATTATTGTGTGTTGACGATTTGGCCGCAGAGCTCTGCCGCTCAATACGAGCTGTCGCGAGAAAGGGCAAATAGGACGACCAAGACCGAGAATTCATCGCATCAAGCTTGCGACAGCTAGTACCAAGACCAATTACCGAGGAAACCGTTCGCCGACTGGAGGACGAATCACTAGAATTGTTTCCGGTTGTTCCGAAGAAGTAAGTTTCGACAATTCCACAGCGCCAAAAAAGACTATCACTACCATGAGTTCACGATAAATGAGTCGAGTCCTTGCAATTCTGCTGGCCTTTACTGCTAGCTTGGTGATCGCTGAGCAACCGAACGTGGGTAGCGGTCCGGCGGACTTGATTATCGAAAATGCGAAAATTTTCCTGCCCGGAACCAATCCTGTCGCACTGGCTATAAAATCGAATCGAATTCTAGCGGTTGGTACGCAGGCTGAGATAGAGGCACACATCGGTCCCAATACCACGCGATTGGACGCAAGAGGTTGCTCGGTAACGCCTGGATTCCATGATGCACACGTTCATTTCCTATCCGGTAGCCTCGGTCTATCCCAAGTCGATTTGTCCGATGCAGAATCGATTGAGGCAATCGAGGCAAAGATTCGCTCGTTCGTAGATCTCCATCCGAATCAGTCCTGGGTTGTTGGACGCGGTTGGTTTTACGGAACTTTTACCGACGGGCTCCCAAGCAAGGAACTATTGGACCGCATAGTGCCTGACAGGCCTGCCCTCATGAAGTGTTACGATGGCCATACCTTGTGGGTCAATTCACGGGCATTGCAGGCAGCCAAAATCACTCGCGATACCTCGGACCCAGAGGGTGGGATAATCGTACGCGACCCGGTTACCGGAGAGCCAACTGGCGTTCTAAAGGAGGCTGCTCAAACATTGATGGATAGTGTCATTCCAGAACCGACACTTAGCGACAAATTGTCGGCTGTTCGAAAAGGTATTGCGGAAGCTCATCGGTTAGGAGTTACCAGCGTTTTTGATGCTGGAGTCGATCGAGCGGAACTCGAGTTGTTTGACACTCTTCGAAAGGCCGGAGAGTTGTCGTTGCGATGTACGTTCGCGTTGACAGGGCGAAAGAACATGTCCGAATCCGATGCCGACCAGTTAACTGGGCTTCGGAAAGATTTCCCAGAATTGAACATTCCAGCTGTTAAATTGTTTGTGGATGGAGTCATCGAATCGCATACTGCAGTTCTGCTATCCGCGTACGCTAACCGACCGACCTGTCTCGGATTACCCGAAACGAGCAAGGGCGACTTGGACCGTATTGTCGAATTGCTCGACCGACGTGGTTGGCAGATCGTGGTACACGCGATCGGAGATGGCGGTATCCGCATGACACTGGACGCTATTGAGCGAGCACAGAAGATAAACCCGATGCCCAAAAGTCCACCACGCCATCGGCTAGAACACATTGAATCGATTAGCAAAGCGGACATTGACCGTTTCGGTAGCATGGGCGTGATTGCTTCGATGCAACCTTACCATGCCAATCCGAATAGCAATATCTTCGGGGTATGGGCCGTGAATCTCGGGTCCGAGCGAGCATCGCGAGCGTGGGTGTGGAAGAGCATTCGTGACGCTGGCGGTCAACTTGCTTTTGGCAGCGATTGGCCGGTCGTCAGTTTGGATCCAAGGCTTGGGATGCATACCGCGTTAACCCGACAAACGCTGCGGGGAGAACCGTCCGGCGGCTTTATCCCCGAACAGCGTTTGCCATTGGAGGCCGTGCTCGAAGCTTACACGCGAGGTTCGGCTTTTGCCGAGTTTGCGGAGGGCAAAAAGGGCAGGCTGGCTGTTGGGTTGTTGGCGGATGTGGTCGTCTGGGACAAAGACCTTTTCTCACTACCTGTCCACCAAGTGCATACGGCCAAAGTCCATACCACGATCTGTGACGGCCAAGTTGTTTACCAAGGTAAAAACTCTCGGCATGAGTAAAATGCCGCCGAGTTTATCTAGAGTTTATCTGGGGGGATACTCACCATATCTCTACAGAAGATGGTCAAAACCCTGGGCAGGAAGCATCCACAAACGCTAAAACGGCCTGACTGGTGTAAATGTTCCCGAGTTTTCGTTGGCAATGGTCTGAAGGGTTGCAAAACCGATTTCGCTGTGCAATAGAACAGTATGAATTGGAATCAACGTCTTAACGATTCCTTCTTTGTCATTCTTATGGTTCCAGAACCGTAGGTCTTGAACCGTACCATCGCTTATCTCGCCATCGGATAACAAGAAGATCGCGTCGGGCTCCAACTGCATGGCTATCCCGACGGCAGACGAAGGATATGTTTTACCACCGAGCTGAAACGTAACAAGCCAATTCAAAACGTTCGCAACGTTGTCGGGCGTTGGATTCAAGAACGCTCCTCGTTGTGGCACTAACCCAAACATCGGGTGTGCACTGGAGTCGAAACTGATGATGAAAAACTCTTGGTCCGGCGATAGGCTTTGTAGGGCTCGAATCAGTTCTCTGCAAAGAGCCACCCAGCGAGGCCCCCTCATCGAACCGGACGAGTCAATTACAAATACAAACCGATTCCCAAAAGCTTCGGCACCAAAAAAAGTCACTTTTGACTTGGAACGAACTGCGTCGGGTTTGTAAGCACCGGAAGTCAAGGTAGCGATCGCCGCTTGAGCAGTTACACCGTTATGGAAATTCCCTTTGAAACTACCAGCAGCCGGAATCGAAGGCTCTACCGTTGCGATGGCTGGTAACTCGACGGCAGCCTCAAAAAGGGCTTCTGCTGGACTGTCTATCACTTGTGTCTCTGGAACAGCCGTGAACTCAATTGCGTGGACTTCGTTCGATGCATCCGCCGATGCCATGGACGCCATGATGCTGCTGGTTTTGTCCGGATGAGACCGAATGAGAATGAAAGCCAAAGCTAGTCCCAAACTTAGATGCACACAGGCGCTAATACAAATCGAGACCAGCGACTTAAGACTCTTTTCGGAGGCAAGATAATTTTTGAATCGTATGACACCCATCGGCATAGCGTCTCCTTTAGAGTCGCATTATCGCAACGACTTTCTTAGTATTATGCATTCCGACTCATAGTCAAGCAGTTGGAAGTTGGATGGTCGAACGAGAATTTTGGTTTTTAGGTCGTTCGAGGCCACATGCTTGTAAGCGATATTTGAGATCGCGGCTAATCGCTCCAATTGTTCAAGCTGATCGCCGGTTTGCTTCAAATCTTTTCCGATCCCTTGTTTGATCTCCTCTTGCATGTCTTTCAGCGTTTTTTCTGTTGACGCAATATTCATATTGGCGGCGCTGATTTGAGCCATCAGGGCAGCGAGACGCGTTTCCCAGAGTTGCATTTTGGTGGGGTATTCCAAGCTGTCCCTTTGGAACTTTGCTACTCTTTCTGAGTACGTTTTGGATAGTCTCAGTTCCTCTTGATAATCCCTCTCCTCTTGGGCCGAGGGTGGTACATATTTTCGTTCTTGCGTTTTCGGATCTGTTTTGTAACTCCCTCGCGGTTTGGAAGGCTGGCGTGGAGGAGGACCAGGATTGACAGGAAATGCGGGCTTGCTGCGTTCTTCCCTTTGCAAGTCCTCTTGGACATGGTTCCGATCTTTTATCAACTTTTTGCGTTGGTCTTCCAGGACTTTTTTTTCTCCGCCAGCCAACTTATAGTCTCCTCGCAATTGCAGCTCCTCTTGCTTTGATCGTTCGAATTCGGCTTGAGTCGAAAGGTTCTTCTCGTCCGCTTTATCGATCCCCATACTTTCGAATTTGCCTACCAGTTCGGAAAGTTCCGCGCCCCATTTGCTCGCTTCGGCCAGCTGCTCTTCCAATTTTGTTTTTGCATTTTTGCTTTCGACTTTTGTTAGAAGTAGCTGTTTTGCTTTTTCTAAAGCCGGGATCTTAATGCAAGCGTTACCCCCATCCGTTTTGAGCATTCCGACGATGCTACCGATTAAGCTGCAACTGGCTGTTTGGTCTCCATTGGCTGCGTCTGCGGCTAGGGACATAGTCACCAGTCGCTCAAATTGCGGCTCGGCTTTCTCTGCGGAGTTCGCTTCCAATAGTAGCCACAACTTGATCCTTTCCTTACCCAACTTGATCGAGTGAGGAGCGGCCCCTTCGTTATTCGATGGAGAAGTTAAGACTTTCCAGGCTTGCGAGAATTGTTGGTCGCGAATTTGAACCAAGGCCAGAGAATAGGCTGCGACCGGTTTTACCGTCGAATTGGCAGGGATTGATTCGAAGAGTTTTCCCGCTTGGTCGGCCTGTCCTGCTTTACTGGATTCGATGATCGCGATTAATGCACTAACGGCTGCCTTGTCCTCTTTATCACCGGCAAATCCAAACGGAAGCGAGGCAATCATTATCGCAATAAAAGAAAGACCGGCAGCAAAAGTTTTCGACACGTTAAGCAGCTTTAATTGGACTCGATGCATGGCGGGAACTCCAGATTTGTCGATGTTGGATAATTTCATTGTAGCGTGTTGAAATGGCAGATTCGCCAAGTCCCTGGCGAATCTAGCAGTATGTAGATCGGAGACCCGTTATCCTACAATACCCATCCAGCTTGGAAACCCGACACTTATTTCTCGTCCTGCGAGGGGCCTGGTTCGTGCCGGGGGTATTCAATTCCTTCCGATCGGCAGCTAGTCTATTGTCTGGTCAAATGAGTTCAGGCAATCGTTTCCGAATCGCAGAGTAGAGCCTATGACAATCAGTGATTCGTCCGTACGAGGATGGCTGGAGCGTCTCGAAGCGGGGCGGGCAGTTTCAAGAGCTAAGGCGAGCGGCACCATTGATTATACCGGGAGGGAGAGGCTCCTGCCGAACCAACGCCAAGCTCGGCAGGAGCCTCGCTCTCCCACTGAAACCCTTGGCAGGTAGTTTTTGG
>JAYTVM010000177.1:0-6317 GCA_043743995.1 Pirellula sp.
GGGAACCTACTAACTGGATAGCCGTATGCGGGAAAACCGCCCGTACGGTTTGGAGGGAGGGGAGCCGGTCTACCCGGCTTCCCTACCCCTATCAATAAATCTATGGCAGGTCTTTGACGCATCGGAAACCGACGTGTGATGCGCCAGTATCGATGTCTCCCTTGCCTCGCGTACCAATCATATAGCGAGCACAGTATTCACTGCTGCAGAGAAACGAACCACCTCGATGGACGCGTTTGACAATACCTGGTTCCTCTGGGTCCCAACTGCTGATCGGTCCTTTCGGGTTTTCGATCACTTTGCCTAGCTCCGCGCGGTTGCGATACGTGTCTGGGTGGTAGAAATCATTGCACCATTCCCAAACGTTGCCTGACATATCTTTCAAACCATATTTGTTAGGCGCAAATTGACCAACGGGAGCGATCCCTTTGAAGCCGTCTGTTGCCACGTCTAAATGGGGGAACTCCCCTTGGTATGCATTGCACTGCCATTTGCCATCAACTAGCAATTGGTTTCCCCAAGGGTAAGCTTGCTCCTCTAATCCACCCCGTGCAGCCCATTCCCATTCCGCTTCCGACGGCAATCGTTTGCCAGCCCATTTTGCGTACGCTTCCGCGTCGGCGTAAGCAATGTGGACAACTGGATAGTCCATCAGGTCCACGATGGAACTTTTCGGTCCCTCCGGATGGTTCCAACATGCTCCTGGAATATAGCTCCACCATTCCATGAAGTTGAACAGCGAAACAGCTTTCTTCGGTGGAGTAAAAACCACTGACCCTGACTTCAATTGGTCTTTCGGTACTTGGGGGAAGTTGGCTGGATCGAGTTCTAACTCGGCGATTGTTTTGTAGCCGGTCGCTTCCACGAACTTGGCGAAGTCTCGGTTGGTAACTTCGGTTTTGTCCATCCAAAACGAGCGTATCTTGACTTTGTGCTTTGGGCTACAGTCCTCAAAGCCTTTGACTAAGCCGGAGCAACAAGGGCGATTCGCTTGGACGGTCTGGCGTACTTCGCGAATGGCTTCCGGCGAAGGGCCGCCCATGACGAACTCGCCGGAAGGGATGTGTGCCATCCCTTTCGGATCCTCGCACCGACCGATTGCGGCCGCGAGCGTAAAGAATAGTGCAAAAATCGACGGGAGTGATGTCAGTACTGGAGATCTTGAAGCTGAATTCAAAAGCATTTTCGTGAGAACTTAGAATACGCCGTCGCCAAAGTCTCGTTTTTCCTGGGTGCTGCCCGTATTGGCGCTGCTCTTTTTATCAGCATCCAAGAAGTGTGGCTTTGGAACGGAAGACGTTTCGGTTGGACTGACTGGGGATTGGATTTCTAAATGTGTCGATTCGACATATTCATCATCATACCTAGATTTGTAGTCAGGTTGCTTGGCCCTGTCCAATTCCACCAAATACTCGCGAATCACCGAATTCTGAATGAGATCCCGGCAAGCCTGATTGATCGGATGGGCGATGTCCGCATACATCTTGTTGGATCCACCCCCACCTTCTACGTCACGCACATCTTGCGGGCCACGCAATCGAGTCCCGCATTGGTTGCAGTAACTGCTGCGCAAATGGTTTTTATTTCCACATTTCCCGCAGCGTGCAGACATTTTTCGGCTCGGCATCGCCACGAATGGTCCATTGACTCCCTCAATGATCTTCAAATCTCGAATAACGAACGAATGATCGATCGTAATCGAACAAAATGCTCGAAGACGATCCTCCGACTCTTCCATCAATTTGATACGAACCTCAGTGATTTCCATGGCGTTAATTGCACTCCCTTTTTTCGCGAGATAACCTCACGATTCGTTTCGAATTCTCTTGAACTGCTCGTCTATCCCTGATGACTGCCACGACTGTGCGTAATACGCTCGCACCCCCCGGTTGGTCTGCAATTCACTTACTATCTTCTCGGCTTGTTCGCGCGTCGAGCACAAACAAAACCTCGCCGATCCACTACCCGACATGCATTGACCGCGATGGTCGTACCGGTCGATCCGCTTTCTCGAGCGATCAATCCAATCGGTGCATCGCATGGCAGCGGATTCAAGCCGGTTGAACACCCCTCCTCCGATTGCATCCAAGTCTCCCTCGACTAGGCCAGTCAAAAGGGAATTGGGATTCTCATGTCTGCTTTGGTTTTCATGTTCATCCAACGCCGTAAAAACCGCCCTTGTTCCGCACCCTCTCGGTGGATGTGCGATCACGAAGTGGAGCGGATCACGGCATAACAAGGGCTCAATCTCCTCGCCTCGTCCGGTACATCGAGCAAGCCAAAAGCCATTTCTATGCCCATCAAGGAAAAAATTGATATCGCTCCCAAGTTTGCTAGCGATCGTCCGTGCCTTCGCAAAATCCTCGTTTGTCCCCCACATTAATAGGCCTAGGACTAGGGCGGCTGCGGCGTCCGCACTACCTCCACCCAAGCCCGCCATCGCTGGAATACGCTTGACCAACCGGACATTTGCCCCCGGGCCGTTTTTGCCCAAGGTGGTTCGAAGCTGATCCAATGCGCGAACGATTAAGTTGCTTTGATCCGCGGGAATGTGCCACGCAAGATCTTCACCATCAAGCGGATGACCGAATCCCTCTGGAAACTCAATCGCGAGTTCGATTCGGTCATCATTTCGACGGGTAATCTCCAACTCGTCCACAAGTGAGACGGCCATCATCACCGTATCCAAGGAATGATAACCATCATCCCTTTTTCCTAGAACCTCCAGGAATAAATTGACTTTGCAAGGGACCTTAGCTCGAAACCCGTCCTGCGACTTTTCGATAATCATGGACCCATGCTCGGGTAAGTTTTCTGGATTGCTAGTCGACGCTGGTACCAAACGACACAATGTACGCAATTTGCCCCGTCCGGTCAATTGAGCCAGCAATCTCACGCGAACTGCAAGTCAAACCTTGTGGCTTGCAACGCTTGTTACGTTCTTGCGAGTTTTGCGATGCCTAACTTTAGTTTGTTTGGTAGGGACACCGGCCTTAATGAAGCGATTGTGCTTGATGGTCCGATAGGTTGAGTCATAACGCTTGCATGGATCGAGCGTCATTTAACTGTATTGCTTGCATATCCGATTGATCTGCATGTGACTCGTTCCAGTTTTTAGGAAATTGCTTGGATTGCCATGACAAATCGCGCTCAACTCAGCAAGTGGATTGTTAGTGGATGCATCGCCGTATCTTGCGTGACTGGCTGTAGGCCTACCGAGCGATTTCGCGCGTGGCGGGACAGTTCCGATGTGTCGTATTTTCAGAATTTTGTCACGCAGATCGAATACCCGGACGTCGACGCGCCAATCGCCCCAACGGTTGCTCAGAGTCCATCTCCCTTATCGATTCAAAACCCAAGTGAATTGCCAACGTTTGATTTGACACTTCAAGATGCGATTCGTGCTGCGTTGCAGAGCAGCGAAGTATTGCGAACACTCGGTGGAGCAGTTGTAACAGCGCCACAAGGCCAAGTCACTCAAATCGACCCGGCCTTGACGGACCTCAATCCACAGACCGGTACCCAGGCTGCTCTGGCTGCCTTCGACGCTCAAGTCACATCGCAATTGTTTTGGCAAAAGAACGATAGGCCTCAGAACAACAGCTTTGCCGCGTTCGTTCCGGTGGTCTTTGGCCAAACAACCGGCAATTACATCAACCAGATTCAGAAGCGGACCGCTACGGGTGCTCAGTTTGCTTTGCGAACGAATGTGGTGTACGACAACAACAACAATCCAACAAGATTTTTCCGAAGCGACTTCACCGGATTCCTCGAAGCCGAATACCGACAGCCTTTGATGGCCGGTTCGGGAACGACTTACAATCGAATTGCTGGTCCGACGACGGTACCTGGACAATACAACGGCGTGCTCATCACCCGAATCAATACGGACATCTCACTTGCGGATTTCGAGGCTGGCGTATTGCGATTGATCAATGACGTGGAAGGAGCTTATTGGGAACTGTACTTTGCGTACCGAGCGTTGGATGCGCAGCTTTCCGGTCGCGAAAGTTCACTCAAAACCTGGCAGCGAATCAATGAGCTTCAGAAAGTTGGATCGCGCGGTGGCGAAGCGGATGCGGAAGCTCAAGCTAGATCCACCTACTACTTGTTTGCATCGCAAGTCAACGACGCCCTTGCCGGCACGTCGGGGTTGTACACATCCGAGCAGCGACTGCGCTATGTGATGGGATTGCCTCCATCCGACGGCAGACTGATCAAGCCTTCCGATGAACCACTTCAAGCCGAAGTCGCCTTCGATTGGGAAGCCTCTTTGTGCGATGCGTTGACCCGACGTGTGGAAGTCCGCAGACAAGAATGGACAATCAAGCGTCGCGAACTTGAGCTGATCGCTTCTCGACTCAACAAACGACCTCGATTGGACGCTCTCACGCAATATCGATGGCGAGGGTTGGGGGACCATCTCATCGGCGGACGAAATCCGAGTAACCAATTCGAAAGCCTTGCCCAAAACATAACGGAGGGGAACTTTCAAGAGTGGCAAGCGGGATTTGACTGGTCCTACGCGGTCGGGCTCCGACAAGCATCGGCAGCGGTTCGACACGCTCAGTTAAATCTGGCGAGGGACATGACGATTCTCAAAGAACAGCAGCTTCGAATCTCCCATGATCTAAGCAACGCTTCGCGACAAATCTCCCGCAGTTACGTTCAACTGCAAATCAACTACAACCGAATTGAAGCCGATAAATTGCAAGTGGAAGTTCTTCGAAATCGCTATGAACGCGGATTGATCAACATAAGTTTCCTATTGCAAGCGCAACAACAACTTGCCGCTAGTACTAGTGCTTTCTATCGCTCGTTGGTGGATTACAATCTAGCTCTCCGGGATTTTCATCGCGAAAAAGGTTCCTTGTTAGCTTACAACCAAGTAAACTTGTCCGAAGATGCACTTGACGGTGCTATGCAACAAGCCGCGTATCAGCGAGGCCGGCACTATACTCCACGGGACAATCCCGAAGAAGTCATGGTTCGCAACCGAGTTAGCCAAGGTCCAATGAACCCGTCAAGCGTCGGACTGCCGGCCGCACCTCAAGCGATTATGTCCGAGCTAGTTGATCCCTACACCACTCCATAGGTCAAACCCCTTGCCTATCCTATCGGTCGCTCTGCTCGGTATCATCGTTGTCGTCGCATCGATACTTTGGCTGAAGATGCACCCCGTTATCGGTCTGGTGCTCGGTAGTCTGATTATTCTGTTTCTGTCGCCAAACGAGACGGCGGTTGCCCAACGGCTTGCGTCCGGGATTGCGGATGTTTTTGAAAAGATCGGACTACCCATTGTTTTCGCTTCGGTAGTCGGCGGTTGCCTATTGGAAAGCGGTTCCGCGACCAAAATTGTGCAATCGATCGTGGGTGTTTTCGGGATCCGGCGGCTTGCACCAGCACTTTCGGTAAGCGGCTTCTTGATGGCCATTCCGGTCTACTTCGACACGGTCTTTTATCTTCTTTTGCCACTTGCAAAAGCCATGGCAAAGGAAAAACCCAGTAGCTATCTGATGTCCGTGATGGCGATTATCGTGGGGGC
This sequence comes from Pirellula sp., assembly GCA_043743995.1. Classification (GTDB taxonomy): domain Bacteria; phylum Planctomycetota; class Planctomycetia; order Pirellulales; family Pirellulaceae; genus JBKCUI01. Next base: position 5,546 of record JAYTVM010000177.1, read on the forward strand.
GACGATGGCTCATTCGCTTGTTCCGCCCACCCCTGGGCCGCTCTTCGTTGCGAATCGGCTTGGAATACCCATCGGCATGATGATGATGGGCGGAACCATCGTAGGCGGTTTGGCCGCTGCCGTGGGCTTCTGTTATGGGGTTTGGTGCAGCCGGACCATGTCGATTCCGTTCCAAATTTCAGACGACGCAACGGACGCCAAGGCAAAGCTGCGTATGCCACCCCTGTGGCTGGCGCTGCTGCCGTTGGTGGTCCCCATGACTCTCATTGTCGTCGCCGAAGCGTTCGTAGTTAAACCCGAAAAAGGGTCGACGTCGCTGTTGCAGAGTGTGTGCGAACCCACTTTTGCATTGTTCATTGCTGCGTTGATTGGCATTGTGACTTTGAGTCTCATACAAAATCGAACGATCTCTCAATCGGTTGTGTCTAAATCGATCGGGGATGCCGGAATCATTCTTTTGCTTACGTGCGCCGGAGGGGGCTTTGGATTTGCATTGAAAGAACTGGGTGTAGGCCCGGCGATTGCAAAGATGTTCCCTGGCCTCCAGTCGCCGATAGGACTGTTGCTCATGGCGTTTGCCATTACGGCCATCGTTCGAGCCGCACAAGGGTCCGCAACTGTCGCCATGACGACGACTGTCGGAATCATTCAACCCCTTTTGGAATCCATCGACATACCTTTTCATCCTTTGTACGTAGCCTTAGCGATCGGTTGTGGTTCCAAACCATTCCCATGGATGAACGACAGCGGCTTTTGGCAAGTGTCGACAATG
>JAYTVM010000178.1:0-1963 GCA_043743995.1 Pirellula sp.
GTCCTTCTGCTTCAGTTTCGATTGCTCCATGCGAAAACGAATTGCCTCGATTGGATCGGGCAAATCAATTGGGTATTCCTTTGCTTCGTAGGTCTCGACAAGCAACATCAACAGTTCAAGTTCATCCCCGTCGGCCGTGCCAGGCTTGGATGCAAAAAGCTCCTCGATACGCGCAAGCGCACGCTCATGCTCCGCAGTCGTCTTAATGACCTTGGGATGAAATGGCTTAGATACTTTGCGCGTCGATATCGTCATATTCTTCGTGTGTCCCGATGAACTTGATGTAAACTGCCTGGAATTCATAGTTGATGCTGACAATCAGCCGAAACTCGTTGCCGCAAATATTAAAGACAACACGCCCCTCCTTGAGAATGCTGGCGTTGCCAAACTTGGCTTTCACGTCAGCGGGGGAAGTCCATTCAGCAGCCTCTGCTTCAGCAAACCATGCCTTGAGCGATTGCTCCGGGCGTGGATTCGCTTCCCAGTAGGCTTTCAATGTGTTGCGACTGAATATCCTCATGAATTATCGGCAGTTCCCTGCAAGGAATCAATCCCAAAGTTCCCATTTTGGGAACTTTGGCGGCCGAGACTAGTCTGATACGGTTCGAAAATCATGATTTTGCAACTTCTACAGGCCGATAATCGGGTTTCTAGCTCCCTGCAAACCTCCGGCCACGCCAGCCCGCCAAGTCCGCAGCCGAGGGCGGGGATGGCGATGGAGGCAATCTGCCACCGCTGGATTTCGGCTGCCAGCGAGTCGAGACCGCTGCGGACATCTTCTAGACGGCTGGCGTCACGCCAGTGGTTCTTCGTGGGGAAGTTGACGATGTAGCGGGGCTTGGTTGTTGGCCCTTGGTCATGAATTAAAACTCGACCGAGTTGCAACTCGCGCGCATCACAAGCCGTTTTGTAAGCTTTAAAGTTATCTGGAAATCGCTTCTTGAATTCGAGTGCGATCCCTTTGCCCATGACGCCGACACAGTTGACCGCATTTACGATCGCTTCGACATCCGCCTCGAACAAGTCACCGCGTACAAAGTCGATCATGCAGGCTCCCCGGTGAGTTCATCGGCCAGTTCATCATCGGCATCGGAGAACTCGTCGTCAGGCAGGTCATCCTGTGGGAGCGGTTCTTCGGTTTCAGTTGGCAGTTGCTTCACCGCTTCGCGGACATCGACCTTGCCCGTTACTACTTCGGCAGTCAGCGTCGTGCGGTATTCGCGAAGGAGTTCGATCTCACGCTCGGTACGAGCGATGGCAGAGATGATTGGTTGTGTTTCTGATTCGAGTGTCAAAAGAATTCGTTTTTGCTCATCCAACGGTGGAAGAAGAACCTTGAACATCCCAATCTTGGTCTTGTTTGTGGATGCTAGGTTGGTCGTTTGCTTCGCAGTCGATTCAAAATAAGAGCGAGCATAGCTGGTACCCATTAGGGCAGATAAGAAGTGGGGATTGAGCCTTGACTGCTTCGCTCGCACTGCAAACACATGATTTTGATGAAGACAGGGCGCGACCTGTGCATCCCATACACAACCGCGGCCCAACTTGTCTGGATCTCCGCCTTCAGTCATGAGTACGTCGCCTTTCTGAAGCGTGCACCGTTCTGCCTCCGCCTTAGTCACTCGAACTGTCTTTACGACCCGAAGGTTCGTATGACCTGCTTGTACGTTTGCCACACGGAGATATGGGAACTCGTTGAGCGTTTGCGCAGCGTAGTCTTTTCCGAGAGTGATGCCAGACTGAACGGAGCACACTCCCTTTAGTGGCTGAACCTCCCAATGTTCGGGTACATCACCGAGCCAGGGGATGCCGGAGGGTTTGAGTTTGACGTTGGGGTCGATGCCGCGGGTGACGGCGCGGTGGATGATGGCTTGCTTCTGCTCGTTGAGCAGCCCGATCAGCTTCCGCTTCGCCCGAATCGCCCGCTCGATCTTCCCGTTCGCATAATCCAAAAACCGCACAA
>JAYTVM010000179.1:0-24228 GCA_043743995.1 Pirellula sp.
GAGCCGCAACGCGTTAGCGTGCGGGCTGCTGGGCTAGTAATCACTCGCAAATCCGGCCCTCACGCTAGCGCATTGAGGCTCAAAATTTGCAAAGTGAGTACCATTGGGCGTCACCCTTCGTGCCAGGATTCGTATCGCATCGCATATTAACGCATTTTATCGCACCGTATCGACGGCGTCTTCGTGTTGCGTTCCAAAACGAAAAACGTTAGTCTTTTCATTGGTCCGCGAGTGACCTTAAAGCTCTTTCTTGTCAACAGGCCATTGGGACCGAATGCAATTCCTCAAGCGATTGATGCTCATCTGCCTGTCACTACTCTTCTTGGTTGGGTGCACGCAATCCAGTTCCCAGACGATCGTTTTGCCGGGGATTGTGGAAACCCAAGAGGTTCGCCTCAGTTCGAAAGTTGGCGGACGCGTCTTGAAGGTCCTCGTGAAGGAGGGGGACAGGGTCGAAGCCGGACAGCTGTTGGTCCTGCTAGATTCCGCCGAACTCGAGGCTAAGAGGGCTCAATTGATTGCCCAGCAGGAGTTGTTTCAAGCCAAACTGGATATGATGTGCAACGGACCGCTCCCTGAACAAATCGAAGCAGCCAAGGCGGCCTTAGAAATGTCCGAAGCTCGGCTTCAAAAGTTGCAAGCCGGCTGGCGACGCGAGGAAGTGGAAATGGCCAAGTACGAATCGGAAATGTGGACCGCCGAGTCGGAACGGGCTTCTGCTGAGTATGCTCGACTCCAATCCGTCAAAGGAACGAACACTATCAGCTTAACCGATTTGGACGCGGCCAAAGCTGCTATGCTTCGATCCAAATCCCAAGCAAGTTCTAGCGCTAAGCATTTGGAAATGTTGATCAATGGCACGCGAGTCGAAGACATCTCCGAAGCCAAAGCCTCGGTGGCCAAAATGCAGTCCGATTACGAACTGATAAAACGTGGCACAAGGGAAGAGGAATTGCGTCAAGCAAAAGCCCAAGTATCCGAAGTCGTCGCTCGAATTCGCGAACTGGACACACAGCTTGCCGAATGTTCTATCGTGGCCCCAGATCGTTGCTTAGTCGAGGTCATCGGAATCCGACATGGTGACATGGCGCCTCCCAATGTTTCTGTGATCCGAGTCCTGTATGAAGGAGACCAATGGATTAAAGCATACGTACCTGAAACTCAACTCGCCCAAATTCAGCTCAACCAACAGGTTGTCGTGACTCACGACGGCTCAAAACAGGAGTATGAAGGAGAAGTCTCACACATTGCAAACATCAGTGAATTTACGCCTCGAAACGTTCAGAGCCCGGACGAGCGTCACCATCAGGTATTCGGTATTAAAGTGCAAGTGAAACATGCGACCGGAGTCTTCAAATCGGGAATGGCCGCGTCGATCCGATTTCAAAGGGGGAGTTAACCATCTCCTCGCCGAAAATGAATCTTGCAACGAACGAGTCCAAAGTTGTCATTTCGATGCGGGGCTGTTCCATTCAGTTCGGAAAATTTCGAGCCGTTAATCGAGTGGGTTTTGACGTCTTTGCTGGCGAAGTCTTCGGTTTGCTGGGACCGAATGGTTCTGGCAAAACGACTCTCATTCGTGCTTTGTGCGGGTTGCTTGATTTCAGCGAGGGAGAAGCGTCCGTATTCGGTCTAAACGTACGAACCCAATCGGATCGCATTCGAGAAAGTGTGGGCTACATGTCCCAAAAGTTTTCCTTGTACGGGGACCTTACGGCTCAAGAGAACATGGACTTCTACTGTGGAATCTACGGACTAAACCGTGTGCAAGCGAAGCAACGACAATCCGAATTGATTGAACTGACTGGGTTGGGACCGTATCTAACTCGGGCGGCAAGCAAACTCTCGGGTGGGTGGAAACAACGGCTTGCGATGGTCTGTTCGTTGATGCATCGACCGCGTCTGGTGTTTCTCGACGAACCGACGGCAGGTGTGGACCCGGTCGCAAGGCGCGAACTTTGGGATCTGTTGTTTCAACTGGCCTCCGAAGGCATAACGCTGTTCGTGACGACGCACTACATGGACGAAGCGGAACGGTGCGGTCGCGTCGGTTACCTATACCTTGCCGAGCTTTTGGCTTTGGGAACACCCAAGGAACTCAAAGCGCTCCCCAGTATTACTCCAGAGGGTTCGCAACGCTGGGAGATTCGAGGTGGCGTAGCAGCGGAAATACTGGCAGAGTTGCGGAAACGACCCGGCGTGCACGAAGCGACCATTTTTGGCCAAGCTGTGCATGCACTTATCAAAAATGATGTCTCGCTGGCCGATCTCCAGCAGCGAGGCTTGAGTCTCCAGGTGGCGGAACCCAACTTGGAGGATGTGTTCGTTACCCTCGCTCGTCAGCAAGCAACCAAAGTAGGTGCACGATGAATTTGGCCTCATGGCAACGCATCCGATACATCGCCTACAAGGAAATGTTGCATATCCTGCGCGATCCCCAAACGCTGTTCTTTACGCTATTCATACCGATCGTCGAATTGTTTTTGCTTGGATTTGCTATCAACACAAACGTTCGCGATATGCGCACCGTGGTCGTCGATTTTTGCAACACACAAGAGAGCCGCAGGTTGATCGATCAATTCGAGAACTCCGGCGATTTTAAAGTGGTCGAACGTCACCAATCCGAGCAAGCAGCTTACGCATCCATCGTGGCTGGCCGAGCGCAGATAGGAATCGTGATCCCGGAAGACTTTTCCAGAAAGATTGAGGCGCAGCAGACCTCTCCTTTCGCCGTTCTCGTGGATGGAACTGTATCCAGTGTCGCGGCTGAGTCGGTTAACGTTGGCAACGCGTTGGCGTTGCGGGCTTCGTTAGCTCAAGTACTCAAAGGAGGTCAATTGCCGGTCGAAGCTCGTCCGCGTGTCCTCTTCAATCCAGACACTCGATCCGCTTACTTCTTTTTACCCGGTTTGATGGTGGTCATGTGTCAAATGATGGCAACGATTTTGTCCGCAAATGCGATCGTCCGGGAAAAAGAGACGGGGACACTTGAGCAGTTCTACATGACTCCAGTTCGTCGCTTTGAAGTTATTATTGGCAAGATGATACCCTATGTGGTGCAGACGACGATCGAATTTGGACTGATCATGCTGGTGATGACCACGGTGTTTCAAGTACCGATTCGCGGCCACGTTGCATTGCTCTTCGCGCTTCTATTGCCATTTACGCTAACCATGCTCGCATTTGGACTTTTGATCTCAACCAAAGCCGCTACGCGAGATGCGGCAGGTCAGATGGCCATGGGGACGATCATTCCTTCGATTTTCTTGTCCGGCTATGTGTTCCCGTTGGATTCCATGCCCGATATTTTCAAGACCATTTCTTACTTCATTCCAACGACGTGGTTAATCGATGCATCGCGTGGAATCATATTGAGAGGCACGGATTGGTCAACGCTTTGGCAGCATGCAACGGTACTTTGGTCGATGGCGATTGTGGTAACGGTATTCGCGGCCGTGCGCATGCGCAAGCAGGTGGTATAGCCTATCGGTTTCATACCGCATCATGCCTACTGCGATGCTGTTCCGCCGTTGAGTATATACGCTAACAAGTCCAAAATCTCGTCTTTGGTCATCATCGCTAACAGGTTGACTGGCATCGGTGAGACTTTCGATGTCCCAATACTCACGACTTTCTTGCGATCGATTGACTTCTGCTGGTTTGGATCGGAGGCATCGGTATTCAATGTGATCGTATCCCCGTTAAGATTGACCACCACACCCCTAAACCGCTCATCGTCGTCGGTGACAACGTCGATGGGTACAAACTGCTCGTTGATTTCCTTGCTCGGAGTCACAATTTGTTCCAGCAGATCCTTGATCGAATAGCGACGACTGGCACTGGTCAAGTCGGGACCGGTAAAGCCACCTGCGTTGCCGAATCGGTGGCATGTAAAGCAAGCGGCTGCTCCGAACATTTTGCTTCCGTTCTCAAGATCCCGTCGCAGAATACCCTCGGTCAACGAGCCCTCGTGGTTGAGTCCCTGATTTGCCATCGCAACCAATTCGTCCAGTTGGTACACGTTTTCCTTTCTACCTACGAAGATGGCACCAACATTTTCAATGGCCGATTTGCGAACCGGTTTCTGTGCTATCAGGGAATCGAGCTCTGTCTTTTCACTCTCCGAAAAGGTACTCAACGCGTCGTTGCGAATGAATTCGATAAACTTGTCAAAACTAGCTCCTCCGCGGAAGTTCGAAGCCTTCAAAAACCATTCGAGATAGGCGGTTCGCGTTTGAGTCGTCCAGCCTGTCTTTAATGCCCGAAGAGAGCGTGCATATTCGATCTGTTCTTCTTGGCTCGGCGAACGTGCCATCAGTGCAATCGTCTTATCGGCAATCGTTGGCGATTGCAGATAGACCAGTGTTTCGCAAAGCAGCCAGTTCAAATCAAACGATTTGCTCGGAAACGCAGGATCCAACTTGGCAGCCAATCGGCCAACGGTAGCATCTTCTGGTCGACCAAAACGATTGAAGATGATTTCAAGCGTCCGAACGTAGGTAAGTTGTCGATCCGATGGCAGTTTCTGCCAATCCATTTTTTCCATGGCAGCTACGAGCTTTGCGCCCAAAGCCGCATCGACGGTAGGCGACGTATCTTTCCGCAGCGATGGGCAAATCCCACCGACTCTGGCGGCCGCGAGAATTGCTTCGACCTGTGTGGCTGCGTTGGACTCATTCAAAGCCTTTTGCAACCAGCTCGCGAGAGGCTGATGTTCGATGGCTATGCGTGCGGCCCAGCGAATAAACCGATCCTTACTGGCCAGGTGTGGCCAAGCCGCTTCGATCGCTTGCGGGTTCTGTTTTCCGTGGAAGAACTCGAGCTGCTTTCGAACGGATCGCGCTGAGGCGATTTCCGGGCTCAGGTTTACGTCAGGATTTGCTTGGGGTTGATATCCAGACGAAACGGATGCGGTCGACTCGCTACCTTTGTAAGTAATGCGATACAAGCCGGACTGAACTCGACGGCCACCGATGGCAAAATACATGGCACCGTCGGCTGGGTTGATGATCGCATCGGTCATTGGGAGCGGTGAGCCCGAGACGAATTCTTCCTTGGTTGCGGTGTAGCTTGAACCGTTTGGCGACAGGTGTACTGCCCACATCTTGCCCCAGCTCCAATCCAATATAAAGAAAGCTTTTTGGTATTTGGCAGGGAATTTAGCACCATAGCCGAAGGTAGTTCCTGTCGGAGAACCCGGTCCGATATTGATGGATGCTGGTAAGTTATCTGCGTAAAACTCAGGTCGCTTTCCAGCTCCGTTCCGCCAGCCGTACTCAGAACCGCTGACCACGTGATTGACACGCGTTGGACGATACCAAGACGTATTAAAATCGTATTCCATGTCTGCGTCGTAAGTGAACAGTTCGCCTTCGTCATTGACCGATGCGTCGAAGATATTGCGGTAGCCGTTAGAAAAGACTTCAAACTTCTGGCCATCCGGCGAAACTTTGTAAATGATCCCACCCGGACCGACGACATCTCGCATAAATCCCTTGCCGTCGGGCATGCGTGGCAATAAATGATCTTCGCCCCAAAGGGACGGCACTGGGGAGGTAGCTTCGGTTTGAGTCTTCTTGGCTCCATTGCCACAAATGAGATAGAGCGACTTCCCGTCTGGAGTTGGAACCACCGCATGAACGCCGTGATCGCCGTTCGCTTCGATGGCTCTTAACATTTCTACTTTGTCCAACTGATCGTCACCATTGGTATCACTGATTCGATAGAGCCCAGATGGGATCTTCTTTTCGTAGTCATTGACTCCGATGTAAAGAGCTCCAAAAGCCCACGCCATACCATTCACCGCACGGATTTCCACTGCCAGTTTCTCGACCTTTTTTGGATCCAAGGGTTGGCCGGCTGGAGGCGGGGCGAAACGAAAAAGCCCACCATACTGATCGCTGGCCAGGATCCTACCTTTATCATCGAAACACAGATTGACCCAGGAACCTTCGTCTGCGCCAGGCACCGAATAGAGCAACTCGACTTGGAAGTCTTTGGCTACCTTGATGCGATCGATGGGGGTCGCTTTGTTTTCGTTAACGGTGGGTCCAACGGTGGTTTGTCGAGCTCGTGGTTTAGGTGTTGGGGCCTTCGGAGGGTCGTCTACTTTGAGAGCCTCTACTTTAGGAGCCTCTACTAACTTGGGAGCCTCTACTTTTGGTGTCGAACTTGCTGAAGGGGTTGATTCGGCAGCTTTTTTGGGTGCAGGCTTCGCGTTCTTGCCTGGAGCACCGATGGCTTTGGCTTCTTTTGGAATCGGACTTTGCTCAAGCGTCAAAACTTCGCCGTCTGGCAGTTCTTTTAAAAAGATATCCTTGATTTCGACTTTCATGGCCGGCCCGCGATGCACTTGAAAGGCAAGCAACCCTTCCAGTTCGCGTTCCGATTCTTGATGATCGATTAGGTCTGCAGTAGTCTTGCCATTTACTTGATGGATCAAGTGGTTACCGCGCGCGATGATTTTGTATTCATTCCATTCCGGCACTTTGACTTCGACCGGTGCTTGTTCTTTCACTAACCATTTGGTTCCCGACCCATCCACAATCACTTCTTGCCCGTTCTTGGCTACGATCCCGCGCCCGCGTTCGTCATAGACCATTGCGTTGTTGGCAGGAGTAGGATGAACGTCGCATTGGTAGCCACCGATAGACCATTTACCAACTTCCGGCAATTCGCGACTTCGATATTGGATGCCAGAGTTGTTGCCTGTTTGACGGAGGGTAACCCGCAATTCAAAGTTTTTGACTTTGCCGCCCCGCCAAATCAAAAACTGGTTGTATGGGAGTGGCTCGTCCGCCTTGGTGATGCCAACGATCGCTCCGTCTTGAACGCTCCAAAGCTCAAGGTTTCCATCCCAACCAGAAAGGTCCTTACCATTGAAAATGTTCCGTTCCTGTGCGTTAAGAAACGAACCTAAGAACACACTAAAAAAAACGACGATAAACTTCATAGTTCTGATTGGACTCACGTTCGAGGGAGGGATGGGTCAGGGGTTGCATTCTAAGGCACCGCGACCTCGAAGTCATCCGAAAAGGCCATCCCATCGGTCCAAAACACGAAATCGCAACAAGAGAAATTCTGAAGAAGCTGGATTCGTCTTAACCACGGAAACGCTTGGCGAGTTTCGCTACCCTCGAATTTGGCATAGAAACCGCACTCGTTTTCTATTTGCTGCTCGCCTTGAAAACTTTTGTTACAATTTCCGCCTCCCTCTTTTTGCGAGTAACCCATGCTAAACCGAACGTTCCAATCTTTCCTTTGCGCGTGTTTTCTGACTGGACTCTTTTCGACAGCCCGTTCCGACGAGAAATCGACGATTCTTCATTCCTATTTGGTGATGGGGGCGAAAACCGCGATCATCGAGGAAGACGGCTCGACGGGTTGGGAATACGCGCCCGGTTCACGAGATGGTTTTGGTTTGCCAAGCGGCAATATTCTGTTGGCCTACAGCGATCGTGTTGAAGAAGTAACACGTGACAAGCGAGTTGTTTTTTCGTACAAGCGAAGCAAAGAGAATCGCGAGATTGGTACAACACAACGTCTTTACAACGGCAATACCCTCATTACCGAATTGGGAACTCGCCCTAGACTGCTAGAAGTGAACGGGATGGGCGTTGTTGTCATGGATGTACCGCTCCAGCCAGAGACCGACAATGCACACATGCAGACACGCATGGCTCGGCAGTTACGCAACGGGAACTATCTTGTACCGCATTTGCTTGCGTTTGCCATTAAAGAATACTCGCCCGACGGCAAAGTTGTTCACGTGATCAAGACAGATCTAGACGAAGTCGGTGGCCGAGCGGGCGAGAACTGGCCGTTCACGGCAATAAGGCTTGATAATGGAAATACGGTGGCCTCGTTAACGCACGGCAACAAAGTGGTTGAATTCGATCCGCGTGGAGCGATCGTCTGGAAGATTACGAATGACGATGTGAACGGACTCTTTAAGGATCCTTGTGGCTCACAACGGCTCGCCAACGGCAATACCGTCATCGGCAGCCACGGTGCCAACAAAGGGATTTCGATGGTCGAGGTCACGCCGGACAAAAAAATCGTTTGGTCCAGCGATCACCCGTTAGCGGCCAGCGTTCATCATTTTCAAATCCTGTCGACCAATGGCAAAGCCGAAACTGGAATGCCGCTCAAGTAACATTAGTTGTCAGTTGTCAGTTGTCAGTTGTCAGTTGGCTAAAGGACAATGGCAATCACTTTGAGAATTTTGAGCCTCTATGCGCTAGCATGAGGACCGGACTCGCAAGCGATTCTTGGCCGTCCAGCCCGCACGCTAGCGCGTTGCGGCTCAAAGTGAGTTCCATTTGGCTAGGGAATAGGGAATAGAGAATAGAGAATAGTTGCTAAGTGGCTAAAATCCGCGGCCATCCGCAAGTGCGTTTCGCTACCGCTGGGTTTATCCCAGCGGGGCGATAATTGGCAGCTACCAACAGGCCGCAAGGCCCAAGCTCTCCGTCGGTTTTATACCGGCGGAAGCAGCGTTTTCACAGTCACATCCCCGGTTTCAATACCAATAGACGTTCGTTCGTCATCTCTTCTATGGCGTAGCGAACTCCTTCTCGTCCGAACCCGCTTGCCTTGATTCCGCCGTAGGGCATGGAGTCGAACCGCGTGTTGGGCGTATCACCGAGGATCACACCTCCGACTTTGAGAGTTTCCCAAGCCTTCCAAGCATGACTGATCTTTTCTGTAAAGACTCCCGTCTGCAATCCAAACTTGGAACGGTTAACACGCGTTAAGGCATCGTCAAAATCGTCAAATGCTTCCGTGATCATGACCGGACCGAAGGCTTCTTCGCAGCAGAGAGATTGATCTTCCGAGACTCGATCCAGTATGCCTGGTGTGACGATGGCCGTTCCGTTGATTCGTTTGGCCGCGAGCAGTTCGCGAGCACCCGCGGCTTTGGCTTGTTCAATCCAACGCAAAACGCGGTCCGCTTCCGCGTCGTCAATCATAGGCCCCACGACGGTGAGCGGATCGGCTGGGTCGCCGCATTGGATCGCGGACGCCGATTGAACAAGCTGTTCCAGCATGGCCTCGTACATCGAGCGATAGATCAGCAATCGTTGAAGACTGATGCAACTTTGGCCGCTTTGGCCAAATGCGGCAGATATGATTTTTGCCACCGAGTTTTGCCAAGGAAAATGCTCGTCGACGATGCACGTCGCGTTCCCGCCAAGTTCCAAACAGATGCGTTTTCGCCCGCAGTCTCGTTTCATTTGCCAGCCGACCGTGTCCGAACCGGTAAAGGAGAGCATCTCGATCCGATCGTCGGTTACCAGCGGTAATGCAGTTTGACGCGTGGCGGGTAGAATGGAAAAGGCCCCTTCGGGCAATCCAGCCTCCAACAGAATATCCCCGAGCATGATCGAGCAAAGTGGCGTCCATGAAGCTGGCTTTAGAATGAAAGGACATCCAGCAGCTATGGCTGGGGCTACTTTATGAGCAACCAAGTTCAACGGAAAATTAAAGGGGGTGATAAAGCTACAAAGACCAACCGGGAATCGTCGAGTCATTCCCGTGTAGCCCACTCCGCGTGGCGTTCCGTCCAATGGGATGAAGTGACCCTCCGAACGCGTAGCCTCCTCAGCAGCCAACGCGAACGTCTCAATACATCGATCCACTTCGATCTCGGCATAGGTAACTGGCTTACCCGCTTCCTTTACGAGGGTATTTACGAAATCCTCGCGAGATTGACGCAAACGCGTTACACAATGCACGAGAATTCGTTTTCGTTCGGCCCCGCTCAATCGCTGCATGGAGTCTGTTGCGGCGTAGCCCGCTTGGATTGCCTTTTCAAAATGTGCGGCAGTCGCTAACGGGACAGTTGCAATGATTTCGCGTGTGAACTTATCGTAGACGGACAAATCCTGGTTGGGAGTCGAACACTGGCCAGCCAAGATCATTGGAAATTTTTGCATAGAATTCGCCAGGTAGTTAAGGCTCAGCAAAACGATGGGGACGTGAGAGGATAAACTAGGACTTCCAAGAGAGACAACCCCTTTTCGCCCACTTCTCATTTTAGCTGGCCTATGTTCGCGATTGACAACCCTGTTCTGCAACGTGAGTTGATTTCCAACTTGCGAACGCCGCGAGCCTTCTTACTGATGCTGGTTTATCAGATCGCGTTGGCTTCTGTCGTGTTGATCGCTTACCCGCGGGACGCGAAAATCGACTTGAGCCGCGAATCTGCATCGGCACAACGGTTGGTCGATTTCTTCTTTGTCGGGCAGTTTGCGATCGCATCGTTGATGGCGCCGAGTTTCACCGCCGGGGCCATTTCTGGAGAGAAAGAGCGGAAAACTTATGAAATGCTTCTGGCCAGTCCACTTCGGCCTTGGGTGATTGTATCCGGGAAATTGATAGCGGCCTTAGCTCACCTGGTGGTATTGGTGTCAGGTTCGTTACCCATCATCATGCTTTGCCTACCGCTTGGAGGCGTTTCCATCTACGAGTTGTTGGCTGCTTACGTCGGCCTTCTGTCCGCCATTTTCTTGTTCGGTTCGATTAGTATGTACTGTTCCAGTTATTTTAAGCGAACGAGTGCATCGTTGGTGGTGAGCTACGTATTGATTCTGCCGATACTCATCGTGGGAGTGGTCTCTTGGCTATGGCTGGCTCAGCAAGGGGATTTGCGACTTCTGATTACCATCACGTTTGTACCGGCGATTTGCTTGACTGTGAGCTTTGCTTTGTTAGCGATAACAGCCAGGCGTTTGCTCTATCCGCCGGACGTTGGAAGCCAAGGCAGCGAAGTGGTGGATTTGGATCAAGAGCAACGCGAAGCGGTTGGGCTGGTGATTCAGCGAGACCAGTTCCCCGACAATCTTTTTGCCCCTCCTCGTCGCAAGACATTGATGGACGACAAAGCCAATCCTGTTTATGACAAGGAGATGCATGCAGAGTTGTTTAGCCAAGGGACACTCATGTTGCGGTTGGTCATTCAGTTGAGCATGGTTTTGGCGATCCCATTGATGGCGGTATTATTGTTTTTGATGCCCAACTTGGCTTCGTATTATGTTGGCTACGTACTGGTTTTCAATATTTTGGCAGCACCGGTATTTACGGCGGGTAGCATCACTAGCGAACGAGAAAGGCAAACTTTGGATCTCTTGCTGACGACAACGATTTCGTCTTGGGAGATCATGTGGGGTAAGCTACTGGCGGGGTATCGCGTTTCGTTCGTATTGACCTCGTTTTTAATGTTCCCTTTGTTGCTTTCTTTTTTGAACCCAGAGTTGTTTAAGAACTGGATAGCGATGCTGGTGTATATCGCCATCTGCATTGTTGCTTCGGTGTTCAACGCAGTTTTGGCCCTTTTCCTTTCGACGTTGCTACGAAAGACTAGCAGTGCAATGATGATCAGTTACATCGTATTGATGTTCCTGTATTGTTTGCCGATCGCGATTTATTTCCTGTTTTGGAGTTTCGCGCCTGATGGGGATTCGGGCGAAAGTAGAATTGCACGGAACCAAATCGAAAATTTGAGATTTCTTGGATTGGCAAGTCCATTGATGGCAGCGGATAGCACCCCCATGTCGGAGGTCGCTTCAGGCAGCGGATCGGCCAAGGCGAAACTTGGTTCTTGGCCTTTGGTTGGCGGTTACTTCATTGTTGCGTTAAGCTCAAGCGCGATCTTGTTGCTGATCAATACGTGGCTGTTCCAGCAACGCTGGCGATTAACAGGCAGGGGGTAGTTGATAGTTGATAGTTGAGGGTTCGTGATTGATGGGGTCTGGTATGGAAAGACGCCCCGAATGGGGCAGCAACATCCTAACCCAGGGCAAAGCGCAGCGACGGAACGTCGCGAAGCGCCGCCCTGAAAGGGCAAAACCCAACATCTCCGGTACGCCGCAATTCGGTTTTGCCCCTTCACGGCAACGCGGAATCTGCGGTTCCGACCCAGGGCGGCGCTTCGCTCTGCCCTCAACCCTCAACCCTCAACTCTCAACTCCCATGCAAACTCTCACCTCCATTGCCTCTCTCCTGATCTGTCTTGCAACTCTGCTATCGCAGACCCATGCGGAGAATCCGAGTACCGTTGCGGCTCCGTTTGCAAACATGCCAACCGGCGAAGTTGTCCAACAGTTTACGCTGCGTAATAGCCACGGCATGCAAGCCAAAGTCATTGAATTCGGGGCTATTGTCACGGAGCTCTCGGTTCCCGACCACCAAGGCAAATACGCAAACGTAATTCTTGGATCCGACTCATTGGAAGCGTATTCAAAAGGCTTTCCTGCCGCGGCTGTGATTGGCCGGTATGCGAACCGCATTCGAGGCGGTCGCTTCACGTTGGACGGCAAAGCCATTCAGGTGACCAAGAATGCGGGCGAAAACCACATCCACGGCGGACAAAAGCACTTTGGGAAACTGTTGTGGAAAGGGGCAAAATCCGAAAACACCAACGAAGCGTCCGTCGAACTGAAATACACCAGTCGTAACGGCGAAGAAGGCTTCCCCGGCACGCTCCAAGTGAGTGTGACCTACTCGTTGACCGACGACAACGAATTGAAGATTCAATACAAGGCCATCACCGATCAAGCGACCGTTGTAAATATAACAAACCACGCCTACTTCAATTTATCAGGTACAGTCAGCGATGTCCTGGACCACCAATTGCAAATCGAAGCCGATCAAACCACGCTGGTTGATAAGTCCCTAATACCTACTGGGGAACTTGCATCGGTTGCGGGAACGGCACTGGACTTCCGTAGTCCGCGGCGCATTGGTGACCGCATCGAACAACTTTATGAGGCAGCCAAAGGTTATGATCACAACTATGTGCTACGCGGCGAGGCGGGCAAGTTGCGTTTGGCGGCGAAGGTGATGGAGCCAAAGTCTGGCCGCGTGATGGAGTGTTTGACGACCGAACCAGGAGTGCAGTTGTATACCGCAAACGGTTTCAACAACAATCCGTATCCAAGACATGGAGCATTTTGCCTTGAGACACAGCACTACCCAGACTCCCCCAACCATCCCGAGTTTCCAACGGTCGTAGTCCGTCCAAACTCTCCCTGGAGTTCAACAACGATCTTTCGATTTTCGAACCGCTAGCGATAAGCGAGTTGTAAGTTGCTAGTTGCTAGTTGTTAGTTGGCAAGTGGCAGGCAAGTGGCAGGTGAGGGGTTAGGTTAGGGGGCTAGTGGGGCTAGGGGGCTAGTGGTTAGGGGTTGGGGTTAGGTTAGGTTAGGGATGAGGGGTTAGTATGGGAAGACGCGTAGTACGGGAAGACGCCCCGAGGGCAGCGGCATCCTGCGATTCGCCCCGAATGGGGCAGCAACAATACAGCCCAGGGCAGAGCGTTGCGACGAACGTCGCAACGCGCCGCCCTGGGACAACGCGCAACGCGTTAAAAACGACCTGAAAGGCTGAAAGGGCAAAACCCATCATGCTCGGCACGCCTTAATTCGGTTTTGCCCCTTCAGGGCAACGTCGGAACTTGCGGTTCCAACCCAGGGCGGCGCTTCGCTCTGCCCTGGGCTGCAATGTTGAAGCCCGTTGGGCAAAAATCCCTCAAACGGTTCTGACTCCAACACTTCAACACTTCAACACTCCAACACTCCAACACTCCAAGCTTCAAGCTTCGAGCTTAAAACTTCCCCGGTGCCGTGTGTGGTATTCGCTGACCGCGCACCGGCGTTAGAAGTCCAACGTCATTCCAGGCACTTATTCCTTGCCGTATCGACTCTACGTTTGCCGCTTCTCCCTGCGTCAACAGTTGATCGTAAGATTCCTCAACGCGAGCTCGAAGCGGTTCGTTCTCACACGACAGGTAACCGTCGGTCCAGCGACTCGGATCGCGAGCCATCACCCTTTCAAACTGGATGGTGGAAATGAAATACCAACTCGCGAACGCGCAAAAAGTAGCAAACGACGGAAGCGATCGATAACAGCCACCCACCAGCAAATCGAACCACTCGATTTCGCTCCGAAGCTGGAGATCGTAATCAACCCATCTTGACGAAGTGCATTTGTCCACCGAACCATCCCCGACCAACAGCTCCGCAATCCGAAGCACTCCGCTCAAAGCATGCGCTATCCCAGTGCTGTGCAGCGGATCGACGAAGCCATAAGCCGTCGGCAGTTGAACCCAGCCATCTCCAACCGCCCGTTGTCGACACCGACTTAGCCGATTGCTCCACCGCAACCAACTAACGCCATTTTCGACGGGTTGCGACTTCGCCAACATCTGCTGAATAGTTGGGTGTTTGGAAATCCATCGGTTCCAGATAGGTGTCGCTTCATCCAGCGATTGGATAAATTTCCATCGGTCTGTCGGCTGAACCATTCCAACGCTCGTTACACCGCTATCGAAACGGAGCATCCACATCCATCCGTCTTCGGTCACATGATGCTGGGCGGAATCGTCCAAGTGAAAGTCAGCGATTGGATCCATTGCGGACTTATAACCACAATGCGCACCAAAGCTATCGACATCGCGGAAATGTGCGAAAACCGATCCCGTTTGGGTCTTCATCCAAGTATCATCGCGACGATTCCCTAAACATCGTTCCGAGAAATCCCCGGCTCCACCCGCATCAATCAACCATCTAGCTCTCAGTTCTTGCTTGTCCTTTCCTGACGTTCGATGAGCAATTCGAAGGGTCCAAGTCGCTTCGGCACGCTCTGCATTTTCGATGTCCACGTTTTCAAATAATTCGCAACCGCTAGCGACGCTTTGCTGGGCCAGAAACGCATCGACGTCGCTACGTAGCCACTGAGTGTCGCTCCAATAGTCCGTTTGTGAAGCGGCCACCATGAGTGACCGAGAATGCTCTGGGCAATCTGCAAAGGGCTGGTCAGCGGAATGGCCGAAATAGGTGAAGCCACGTTTCTTCCCACAGGTAACGTGAGGATACGACTCCTTCCAAGTCCCCCACGCAGCCAATGGTCGCAACTCCGGCATGTTCCAACGATCCGCGAGATACGCCAATAGAAAATCGGCGGTCGGTGTCGACGACTCACCTATGGCGAACCGCGGGTGTTTTGCCCGATCAACAATCGCTACTCGCCAGCCAGAACGAGCAAGAATCTGACCTAGGATGCTCCCCGAAAAACCGGAACCAATGATCACCGCATCATAAAGTGCATTCACAATCGAGTTTGATTTCGTTCATTGGAATGAGGTGTTGGGTGCGATTGCATTGCTCGATATGGGCCTTGAGTTTAGGTCGACAAAGTCCACAACCCCCTTTGAGGTTGTCCCAATCCCAAAGGTCGAATTCAACGACCGATGCAGCCGGGATATGAATCGATGAAGTCGGGATTGGAATGCCCTGTTCGTGACAAGCATCGTAAAAGGCTTTTACTAGCGAAACGGTCGGTAGCTGATACTGCCCCTCGCCAATCAAATGGTCGATCCATCCGTTCCCGGCCCGAACTGGGATGACACTGACATGCCGAACGTTTCTTTCTAATGCATAGGCGACGGTCTTCCAAGTCCACTCAACCGATTCCTCCAGTGCAATTCCAGGCGGATGAAGCAAAACAAAAGTGCGGACATCTAGCCCCAACTGGTGGCACTTCTCGACGGCGTTGTGAAAGTCATCGAGCGTCATCCCCTTGTTCATGGCAGCCATGGCCTTCGGATGGATCGTTTCCAAGCCCATGGCGACTTCAAGTTGGCCACCGAATTGCTCGGCAAAGGATCGCATTCGATCATCGCAAAACCTTGGATGGTTTTCGACGATAACCCGTTCAAACTTTGAACACATGCCCGCGATCTTTGCCAGATCTTCGTGCGGGATGGATCGAGGGTCAAAGAAATTGCTGGCATTGTACAGTTTCATCCAACGCCGTTTGCCGGCATCCACGGACGATAAGACTTGGCTCAATTGAAACGGAATGGCTCCGACGGGAGTTTGCTCCGACGAAGTGTACGCCCACAGATCACACATCGTGCATCGGAACGGGCATTCGGCACCGGTCAAGAACACGGTCATCGTCTCAACTTCGCTACCCATGCCGTCGGGTTCAAGCGAGTAGAGAACTCTCGGGACCGACCAAGGCGATGGTCGATCTCTTGCAGGTCGAATGGATTCGATCTGGCCCTTGAGTGAATTCCTCATTCTCCATTCCTCGTCAAGCGGAGCCTGCAACGCAGCGGGTTGCGAGGCGGAGCCTCGCAACCAGATCAGGTTGGTCCGGGGCTTGTCCCCTTCCAACCTTGTTTTGGCGTCCTAACGACCGGCACTCGCGAATCGACCCGTTCCCCACGGCATTGCCCGCCGGAGGCGGGCAATGCCATGGGGAACGGAAGTTGTGACGCCCAGTCTGTATAGTACGCCAAAACGCATCCGTCGGGGCCAAGCCCCGAACGGATGGGCTCGCGAAATGGTTTGACTCAACGCGATCGGTAAGAACCCTTCAAACTTCAAACTCCTTCCAAAAACTCCTGCCGATAGTCCGCTTCATTCTTCGGGAAAACATCGGTGAATCGTTCTTGGTCGAGAGCACCATGTTGGAACCTTCTTTTTTCGAAGATCGGCATCTCGACATTGCAAACCGCTTGGATTCCTCGCCGAACAACTTCCCCTTTCAAGTCGTAGAGTTTGCGATGGTCCCAGTCGGTCAACTCGATAAAGGGAATGGCTTCTGCGATTTCGATCACTCGAGGTAGCGCAAAGGGGCTGAAACCGGAGAAGCCAAAATGCGAGGCGGGAGCGCTGGTACGGATGTGACCGCGACTTTGTCCGCCGCTGTAGGTCAAGGAATGTTTGATCGCATGTACCCCCCAACCTTCTTGGTAGAGCATCAGGTTATTAAGGACACTTCGAATGGTCAGTTCTGGGTTTTCCTCGATTGGATAGTCCTTGAGGTTTTCATCGCCGCCGTCACCGTCTGCAACGTGTTTCCAGTCTGGGTACCGCTGACGAATTTCACGGCAGAGGGCCATGGCCATCGTTCCGCTTTGGACATCGAGCGGTTTGTAGTCTTCGAGTACACGTACTGTCTCACGCCAGTCCAGTGAGGAACTAGGGCAGTCGACAATTTCCAATAGCTCTTCCATTCGGCATTGCCGAACAAATTGTTGCGCCTGAGTCGCATCGCCGGTGGAGTGGTCGATTCTCAGCGTGAATGCTTTGAGGCGAGCTGGCGATTCCCCCCGCTTGAGCAAACGGTCGTAGATTGCAATCAAAACTGCACCCGAGTCGATTCCCCCGGAGAA
This sequence comes from Pirellula sp., assembly GCA_043743995.1. Lineage (GTDB taxonomy): Bacteria > Planctomycetota > Planctomycetia > Pirellulales > Pirellulaceae > JBKCUI01. The sequence continues at coordinate 17,186 of JAYTVM010000179.1, forward strand.
CAAGACTCCAATCGGTTCCGAAGCAGGAATCGTATCGAGCCAGTGATCGCATTCTTGGGAAAGTCTAGCAACGTATTGTTGGCCGATAACAGTCAGGTCCGCGGGGAGCGAATTGCGTTGTGGGGTGAAGAAGCGTTCGTACTTCGGGTTCGGATCCGGGCAACCCAGCAATTCGATTTGGACAACGTGGTGGGCAGGAACCATACGCGTGTAAGAGGGGTGAAATTGGTCGGCGATTCCCATTTCGGTAAGTTTGGCCAAAATTTCGTCCATGCGTTCGGCCACAATGAGGCAAGGCCCATCGACTTGTTTAGCCAGAAAGTAGCGAAGTGGTCGTCCGATGGAGCGGGCCATTCGAACGGTTTTTCCGGTGGCGACCATGATGGCGAATTGGCCATCGATTTCGTTTACAAGTGTTGCGTCACCCGAGAGAACGCGTTTCTCCGCCTCGGCGTAGGACATATTGAGGAGGATATTGCCAGCGGGATCGAGCAAGTTTTCGATCCGAGAAAGGTACTGGTGAGACATGAGAGTTTAGGGGTGTTTTTTAATGGTTCAAAAATAGCAGTGGCAATCAAAACCGCCGATTCGCAAAACAAGAGCATCACCGCGAAAGGTCGGATCCCGATCCAACCACAACCAATCCGCGAGAGTTACGATTCGCAAAGGCAAAGCATTGTAGCAGAAGTCACGAGCCATCTGAGAGCACGCGACAAAGCTGGATACATTCCTTACGCTACCGCCGGGTTCATCCCGGGTTCATCCCGGGTTCATCCCGGTGGGGCGATAATTGACAGCTACCAAGAAGCCGAAAGGCCCTAGCTCTCCGTTGGTTTTGCACCGGCGGAAGCAGCGTTTGCATGGGCTTTTGTTGCTCCCGCCAGATATTCTCGCCAGAGAAATTTGCCCCGAATGCCTGAAAGGGTCAAAGATTCTGTGATCCCTTCAGGATCGGTACGCGAGGTGCGAAACTTCTTCCGGTGGTGTCGCTCCGCTCAACCACCGGCGACTGTCTGATATCCCTTCGGGATGCCAAGTTGCTCAAACATAAATGCTCCACGACCCCAGTTTTTTAACGTCCTAGGTTAAGTCCGGTCGAGAGCCTCGACCGGCTAAAGCTCGACCAACAAGTTAGGAACTCTCAAACCGCGCGAAAGACGTATTGCTGAAAGGGTTGAATTTACGCTAGTGTCCGGCTTGAGGATGGCAATATGCAAGAAAACGACACAAGGAATTATTGGCGGATTGGCTCGATTCAGTTAGTGGCGATGCTCCTTTTTAACGTCGCTGGGTGCCATATGTCCGCCCCGATGCGAACATGGCAGACATCGAAGGTTTCAAAAGCAGGATTCGTACGGATTGCGGTCGCACCTATCGGAGGTAATCCTAACGCCGCAGAACGCCTTCAAAACGCGATGAGACTTGCACAACCTCAGCCCAATCCGTTAGTGGCCGCGTTGCATCCCGCCGATCTCGAGCGAGCGGGAGGAATTCAATTGGTCTCGTACGACAACCAACCGAATGATATGGCAACCTTGAGTGCCGCACGTCGAGCTGGAATGGATTACCTTTTGCAAGGCCACATTCTTAACGACGATCTAGATACTCCTCCGCCGGATCCCAAGAAAAAGCCTAGGTTTCGCTTTTTTAAGCCGAAAGAAAAAGTGCAGAGTCTTTCCGTCCATTGGGTAGTTACCGACGTGAATAGCGGGCAAAGAGTTCAGGAGCAAACGTTGGCGATGGATCGTTTGCAAGCCGAAAAGCAGTTTCCCGACTTGACCATGCCGTCGGAAGGCGAAGGGGGGCGCGTTTTAATGGCTTCTGCCCGCCAATCTTGGGGCTTGGTGGCACCGTCGAACGAACCCGTTGACGCCATCTTAGACTTGCCATGGTTTATGCAAGGTTCCTCTCAAATCCGGAAAGGAAACGGTTATGCTCGCCAAGGACGTTGGGATCTTGCCGAAGCAGAATGGCAGGAAGCCGCCTCATTGCACCCTTGGAATACTGCCGCTTGGACCAATTTGAGCCTGGCTGCTGTCGCTAAAGAGGACTTTCAGCTAGCTCGTGACCGATTGAAGCATGCGAATACGTTTTTGCCGGGCGATTCCACATTCCAAACACTAACCTGGATTGAACAGCGACAGCGGGAACATCATCAAGTGCTCAATTTAGCTCCTCCACAGTCTGGCTGGACCTTGGCCGAACCACCGAAAGCCACTCGCCCAGAAGAGGTTCCAGCCTCCCCCCCACGCGATCTCAAAGAAATGCCGTGGTGGACAGCTGTTCCATTCATTCCTCCACCTGGCTGGACCTGGAAACAATGGTGGACGCAGCCAATCGTACTATGATTGGAAAGCCTGCTATACTTTGGTAATCACCTAGAGGCTGAACGTTTCGTAACCGTCAGCTTTCATCCCACCTTGATTGTAGAATTATGCCTATAGCTCCTGGTTGGCAAACCGAAAACCGTTCGCCGCGAATTCTAATTGTGGACGATGACTTTGAAATTGCCGAGCCTGTTAAATTTGCCTTGCAGAAACTAGGGTATGAAGTCACGCATGTGCCCGACGGGAATCAAGGCGTCGCGGCCATTTCGACCGTCAATCCCGATTTGATGGTGCTCGACATGATGATGCCTGGCCGCAGCGGTTTCCTGGTGTTGGAACATTTGCGTGGCAGCAAGCGAGCCGGTGTACGAGTGATCATGGTGACCGGAAATGAAGGGGAACGGCATCAAGCCTACGCTCGTATGCTGGGCGCTGATGACTACATCCATAAGCCCTTTGCGATGGACCGACTGGTACAGAGCGTTCAAAAACTCCTGCTTGAGCCGTTCGCGGATGGGGAATCAGCCACAACCACGGAATCGAAACCAGAATGACGGTCGCGCAACTCCCGGTTCAACAGGTTTTTTCCGTGAAATGGTCGGGTGATTTCCATGGAAAATTGGAATTAATCGACCAGACACTTCTTCCGTTGCAGCTCAAAGTACTGTCCATTTCAACCATGGAAGAGGCCTTCGAAGCGATCGTCATGCTCCGCGTGCGTGGTGCCCCGGCCATCGGGATCGCGGCCGCATACGGCGTTGTGCTGGGCGTGCAGAAAAGTGTCCACGAAGGCAAGACGGTGAGTGAGACTTGTGTCGCAGCGTTGCAAGCCTGCGATTTCTTGGCGACCAGCCGTCCGACCGCCGTAAACCTATTTTGGGCTTTGGATCGAATGCGAAGCGTAGTGAATCGGAATCCCAACGTTGCTTCGGGTGCTGAAATCGCACAAGCATTACTCCGCGAATCACGCCTCATCCATGACGACGACCGCAGAATGTGTCACGCCATCGGCGAGTACGGAGCTCAATTGCTCGACGACAATTCAGGTGTGCTGACGCACTGCAACACCGGCGGGCTAGCCACATCCGAGTACGGTACGGCTTTGGCCGCGATTTTCACGGCACAGGACCAAGGCAAGAATCTGCATGTGTATGTAGACGAAACTCGACCCTTGCTGCAGGGCTCTCGATTGACTGCTTGGGAATTGCAACAACGGCAGGTGCCATGCACTCTGATTTGCGATTCGATGGCCGCTCAGGTGATGCGAGAAGGTCGAATTCAAGCGGTTATCGTAGGAGCCGATAGGATTACTGCTAGGGGCGATACGGCCAACAAGATTGGTACGTATGGAGTGGCCGTCTTAGCAAAGTACCATAACATCCCATTTTACGTGGCAGCACCGCGAAGCACGTTTGATTTATCGATCGTTAGTGGCGATGCGATTCCAATCGAGCAGCGCAAAGCTGAAGAAATCACCAACGGTTTTGGTAGACAAACCGCCCCAAGCGGAATCGATGTCTACAACCCCGCATTCGACGTAACACCTGCGGAACTGATCACCGCCATCGTTACCGAACGGGGCATCATCGCACCTGTTTGCGAAGAAAACGTGCGAGGTTGTGTAGGATAGCATCAAGGCGGAAATTTCCTGGCGTAATGAGCCATACGAGCGTTGGCTCCCGGTTCGTTCGGACAATGCCCCCTTTCGTAGTGGACGAGGCTACGAGTCCCGCAGTTCAGGACTCGTAGCCTCGTCCACTATGGTCACCAAGAGTCATTGGCCACACTTCCCACGCCCATCGCTAGTCGCTTTGGGCGTGCCACACGGTGGCCTGGCAGTGCCCGTCAATCCTACGAATGGTACGAATAAGAATGGAATTTACTTGAGTCTCGACTTAATTCGGAAAGCCACGCTGACATGCGCATAACCATCTTAGCTTTAACCTCATTACTTGCTTTCTTCTGGACTAGCAGCGCGTTCGCTCAGAACAAGAAAGCCACGCCGGCAAATGTCGCGGCGGCCATAGAAAAGTGTGTTTCTTTTTTGGTCAATGAACAAAAAAAGGATGGACAACGCGCGGGCTCATGGTCGGGCTTTCCGGACTATGGAACGGGTCAGACGTCGTTGGTCACTCTCGCGTTGCTCAGCGCAGGCAAGAGCCCGAAATCGCCAGAAATCAGTCGAGCTCTCAACTTCATTCGCGACAAAGAGCCACGCAAGACATATGAAGCGGCCTTGAAGGTGATGGTACTCTGCGCCGCGGAACCAGCCAAGGACAAAAAAAGGATTCAAACCGCTGTCGATTGGCTGGTCTCGAAACAGTCAGAGAGCGGCGGCTGGTCGTACGGCGATTCCATGGGTGGCGGGGATGAGTCCAACACTCAGTTCGCTGTACTTGCCCTGTGGGAGGCGAGCAAAATAGGCATTACCATTCCGAATGCGGAAAACGTTTTTCGAGACTGCAAGAAATATTGGACCAACGTTCGGAGAGGCGAAGGCTGGGGTTACAGCGGAATGGGTAACGGACCAACGGGAAGCATGACCTGCGCTGGTATCGCGTCGATGATCATTTTGCAGGACACTTCTTCTGGTGTAGATGCCAGCGTCAACAACGACCGAATTCAGTGTTGCGGTAGCCAAACCGAAGGTTTTCAGGTCGATCGAGCTATCCAAGCGTTGGCAAGCATGTTCGCCGTCAACTATAATCCCGGCGGCTCGAGTTACACGCTCTACTATCTCTATGCCTTAGAGCGCGTTGGACGACTAACTGGCCAACGGTTTATAGGCAAACATGATTGGTACCGCGAAGGTGCAGAATTCTTGATTCAGACTCAGCAGTTGGGTGGCTCGTTCCAAGATGGTAATGATGTAGTTTCGTCATCGGCAATGGCCCTTTTGTTCCTAAGCAAAGGCAAACGTCAAGTCGTTATCGGACACTTGCAATTCGGGAATGACAACGATTGGCAACACCATCGACGGTCGATTCAAAACCTTTCCGGTCAAATCGAATTGGTCTGGAAAAGAGAATTGGCTTGGCAATCGATAAAACTGGAACAAGCGGACCTCGCCTCGTTGCTCGAGACCCCCATTCTTTTCATTAGCGGCTCGCGAGAATTCAAACTCAATGACGCTCAGCGAAAACTGCTGAAAGACTACGTCGAACAAAACGGATTCATTTTCGCCGAGGCTTGCAATGGAGATGGCTGCAACGGCGACGAGTTTGAAAAATCATTCCGAAGCGAAATGGAGAAGATCTTCGACAAACCTCTGCAAAAACTCCCGCCAACTCATCCGATATGGGCAGCCGAAACCCGAGTTGACCCCAAGGCGTTACCGAAGGAGTTTTGGTTGTATGGTTTGGATGCTTGTTGTCGTACTAGCGTGATTTATTCGCCAATTAGCCTGTCGTGCCGATGGGAGCTCGCTCGACCGTACGGACTAACTAAAAAACACGGGCCAGCCGTGGATGCAGATATCCTCAATGCAGTAAAGCTTGGCGTGAACGTTGCTGCTTACGCGACTGGTCGCGAACTCAAAGACAAACTAGAAACGGTCGCCATCGTTCAATCTCAAAAGAACCGTCAGCCGCTAGATCGTGGATCGCTCGCGGTAGGCAAAATCATGCACAGTGGTGGCGCGGACGACGCCACCAAAGCGGTCTCGAATCTGCTGGAAGTGTATCACAACCGGACCAATGCGCTCGTGGAAAGCAAAACACCCATGGTTTCGCTCACACGCGATGAAGTGCAAAAGTATCCCTTACTTTACATTCATGGAAGAAACAAATTCGCGTTGTCGTCCGAAGAAGCAACAGGGCTAAGACGACACTTTGAAACGGGCGGCTTCGTTTTGGGGGACGCCATCTGCGCTTCGCCTGATTTTTTGGAAAGCGTTCGCATGGAATTTGCCAAAGCTTTGCCGGAATCAACTTGGCGAACCGTTGACCCAAAGAAACCGCTGATTTTTGACCTTGGAATCGTCTCATTAATCGATCCGTCCAATCCCGGTTCGGATCTAAAACAAGCCAAACGCGAGGGCCCGGCCGAGCTTCTTGCTTTGGAATGGAAGGGACGAACCGTCATGCTCTTTTCCCCGAACGACCTGAGTTGTGCCATGGAGAGCAAACACTCCATGCAGTGCCGAGGCTACGTTCGCGAGGATGCATTCAAAATCGGGATCAGTATGATATTGTTTGGACTTGGATTGGTGGATTAATCGTAGGCGATGTCGCTCCGCGACTCGCGGTCAGTGTAGTAGGAACCCAAATACCTCCTCAACTCCTTGCGACTTCGGGAAGCTGGGAAACTGGGAAACTGGGAAACTGGGAGGAAACTGGGCGACCGGAAACTGGGGGAAACTGGGTGGAAACTGGGGGCCATCCACTGGGTGGAAACTGGGGGCCATCCACGTATGCGACTGGGGGCGAAACTGGGGGCCATCCACGTATGCTTTCCCGACCGGGGCCAGGAAACTAGCCAGGAAACTAGGGGCCATCCACGTATGCTTTCCGACAGAATTCTAACAACTCTAGCTCTCAACGAAAATACCTAGGCATTGCGGCAACCTTCGCATATTCAAAACAATGTTTACCAGCACATAGAAATGAACGCAGATCGAACCGGAAAAGCAACGAAGCACTATCGTCAGCCTAATCCAACCTGTGTTCAACTCAGCTTGCTCGCGAAAGAATTGCTAACCCGCACTGGGCAATGGCG
>JAYTVM010000180.1:0-6302 GCA_043743995.1 Pirellula sp.
CGGGAACCTACTAACTGGATAGCCGTATGCGGGAAAACCGCCCGTACGGTTTGGAGGGAGGGGAGCCGGTCTACCCGGCTTCCCTACCCCTATCACTGGACGACACTCTTTGCTCTTAGCCTTGCGATCGCTTTGATCGCAACTCACGGCTCAATACTCGCCCAAGAGCCGTTGCCAGAACCCGCTGAGATCGAATTCTTTGAAAAAAGCGTCCGCCCGCTTTTAGTAACGCATTGCTACGAATGCCATTCTGGCAAAGAACGAAATGGTGGACTGCAACTCGATTACCGCGACGGGTTGCTCGTAGGCGGGGATTCGGGGCCAGCCATTCAGCCTGGCCAACCCGAAAAAAGCTTATTGATGCAAGCTGTGCATTACAAGAATCCTGACCTAAAGATGCCACCGAAGGCTGTGCTATCTCCATCCGACGTTGCCATTCTCGAACGTTGGATATCCATCGGCGCACCTGACACTCGCGTTCAGCCAAGCAGCACTCAATCGCCCGGTCCCACGGGCATGACCGTCGAAGCAGGCCGTAAGTTTTGGTCCATGCAACCTGTCGCCACGGCTGCACTCCCAATCGTGTCGAACACGGAATGGGTAAGCACGCCCATCGACCGCTTTGTTCTCGCCAAGCTTGAAGCGCACCATATCCGTCCGGCCCCCAACGCAGACCGAAGAGAACTCATCCGTCGTATCACGTTCGATCTAACCGGTTTGCCGCCAACCACCGATGAATTGGACACATTTCTTTCCGATGAATCTCCAAACGCATTCGATCAAGTCATTGATCGCCTTTTAGCTTCTCCGCAGTACGGCGTTCGATGGGGACGGCACTGGCTGGACGTAGCCAGATATGCCGACTCGAACGGCCTCGACGAGAATATCGCTTTCGGAAACGCTTGGCGATATCGCGATTACGTTGTCCAGTCTTTCAATGCGGATAAGCCTATCGATACGTTCATCACCGAGCAAATAGCCGGCGACTTGCTCCCCGACAGCGATCGTGAGTCCAAAACGGGCACTGGTTTCCTCGTCCTGGGTGCCAAAGTTCTTGCGGAACCAGATCGCGAAAAGCTGATCATGGATACCGTGGACGAACAGCTCGACACCATCGGCAAAGCGTTCTTGGGATTGACCTTGGGCTGTGTTCGATGTCACGATCATAAATTTGATCCGATCCTACAATCCGACTACTATGCCCTGGCCGCGATTCTCAAAAGCACTCGAACCTTCGGGCCAACGAATACAGGTGCTATCAAACATTGGAATGAGATTTCCTTTGCTTCCCCGACCGAACTAGAGTCTCTCAAAGCCGTCAACGCCGAAATTGCCCAACATCAAGCGGCCCTTTCCAAAGCCAAATCGGCTGCGTTCACCAAACTTAGAACGCGGGTTAAATCCATGGCCACCGAGTACTTGGTGGCTGCGATGAAGGTGACACCCGAAATGCCACTACATGAAGTTGCAGGCATTGCAGAACCGCTCGGGCTACACCCTCGCGTGCTATTTCATTGCCGTCGTTTTCTTGCCTACAATCCCGATTACCCGCTTTTCGCAAAATGGCATGAATTGGCTGCCAGTTCGGATAAGGCGGGCCTAGAATCCCACTATCGAAGCCTGTTTCAGCGAGCAGAAGAAGCCCTGGCAGAAGCCAAACAAAAAGATCCCAAAGCCACCAGCCTGACCGATCCTATCCTTGAATCCGCCCGCGTCGCCCTCAACGATCTGACCGGATTTTTGGCGGTACCTCCGAAACCCGAGTTTGCGTTTGATGAGGAGACACTCCAAGAAATAAACACGCTGGCGACCAAGGCGAGACTCGTCGAAAGTTTTGCGGCGGATGAAACCTCGGTCATGGGGGTTGTCGATCAACAAGTACTTGCCGGTATCCCAATCCATATTCGCGGCAGCCATCGCAATTTAGGCGAGACCATCCCCCGCAATTTCCCGAAGGTCATGGGGGCAGCCGGCGAGTCGCCGATTCTGCCGCGCAAGCAAAGCGGTCGGCTTGAACTAGCCCGTTGGATCACCAGCCCAAGCCACCCGCTGACCTCGCGCGTCTTTGTCAATCGACTTTGGCGACGGCACTTTGGTACCGGTCTTGTTGCCTCCACCGAAAACTTTGGCGTGCTAGGCGACCATCCTTCGCATCCCGAATTGCTGGACTATCTCGCAAGAACATTCATCGAATCCGGTTGGTCGACCAAAGAATTGCACCGCATGATCCTACGTTCAAATACTTATCAAATGAGTACGATGAGCCTCGACCGAGAAACTGCCACCAACCTCGATCCAGAGAATCGATGGCTATGGAAATTCCCAAAGCAGAGAATGGACGCAGAGGAGATTCGCGATTCGATCCTCGCCGTCTCCAATTTGCTCGACATGGCTATCGGAGGCAAGAGCATTCCGCTTAGGAATCGGCAGTTCGTATTCGACCATACCTCTATCGACAACACGCGTTACGACAGCCATCGGCGGGCAGCCTTCCTGCCAGTGGTTCGAAACAATGTGTATACGCTCTTTGAACAGTTTGACTTTCCTGACCCTACCATGCCAACGGGGAGTCGAAACACCACGACGGTGGCTCCTCAAGCGTTGTTCATGATGAATTCGGAGTTGGTGATGAACGCTGCCAAACAAATCGCTACCACACTAGCTTCTTCGTCTTCCGTTAATGTTGATCGTATTGAGAGCTTGTATCGAATGGTTTTGGGCCGGAAGCCCATGGCCATGGAATTGACTCGTGCCGTTGCGTTCCTGGAAGACAAAGACGAAGCGAACAGCATAGGGTCGGAGCAACAGCGTTGGATCCTGATGTGCCATTCGCTTTTGGTGTGCAACGAAGCGATATTTATCAACTAATTTTGCTTGGAGTAGATGGAGATGCGTGCAATGTCATCGATCCCAATGGACTCGACCAGCAATCGCAGATGGCTGCTAAAAAATTCCGGGTTGGGGTTCGGCTATCTCGCGTTCCGTTCGTTGTTAAATTCCAGTTTGGCCGATGAGTTGGGACCTGCAGGCGGAACTCCATCGCACAATCCACTTGCATCCAAACTGCCACATTTTGCGGCGCGAGCCAAGCGGGTTGTTTTCTTGTTCATGAAGGGAGGGCCATCGCATGTCGACACCTTTGATCCTAAGCCGCTCTTGGATCGGGACGATGGCAAGCCGCCTCCGTTTGATCTGCCCAAGGTCGTTTTCGCAGCTCAAGGAAATTTGCTAAAATCGCCATGGAAATTTCGCAACTATGGCCAAAGCGGTTTGCCGGTAAGCGATTTGTTTCCCAACGTTGCCAAGCACATCGACGATTTATGCATTTTGCGGTCGCTGCATGGTAGCAACCCGGCTCACGGCGGCGCGTTGCTAAAGTTACACACCGGCAGCGATCAATTCGTGCGACCTAGCATGGGCGCTTGGGTCACCTACGGACTCGGCACCGAGAACGAAAACTTGCCTGCGTTTGTGACCATTTGCCCAACACTGGCCCACGGCGGCATGAACAATTGGGGCTCAGCGTTTCTGCCCGCGTATTGTCATGGAACACCGATAGGCAACGCTAGCTTGCCTGCTTCGCTAGCCAATGTAAAACACATCCGAAACGCCTCGATCCCCATGTCGGATCAACGCAAGCAACTCGATTTCCTAAATGCGATCAATCGCGAGCATCTCGAAGCCAATGAAATGGATTCGGCATTGCAAGGCCGACTGCAATCCTTTGAACTCGCATTTCGAATGCAGTCATCGATGCCCGAGGTTCAGAATATTGCAGACGAAACGCAGTCGACGATGCAACTCTACGGCATCGACGATCCCATGACCGAGAATTTTGGTCGGCAATGCTTGATGGCACGACGGTTTCTGGAACGGGGCGTACGATTTGTTCAAGTGACGCATAGCGATAGTGAAGTGCAATGGGATCAACACAGCGATCTTTACCACGGCCACACCAAGAACGCGGCCGAGGTGGACAAACCGATTGCCGGTTTTTTGAGTGACCTCAAAGCCAGGGGCATGTTGAAGGACACGCTCGTTTTGTGGGGCGGCGAATTTGGTCGCACACCGACTTCACAAGGAAACGGCCGCGATCACAACCCGCATGGATTTTCGATGTGGATGGCAGGGGGCGGGGTCAAGGGAGGATTCGCTTATGGCTCGACCGACGACTACGGTTACTATGCGGCGGAAGACAAAATGCACATTAATGATTTGCATGCAACGCTATTGCACTTAATGGGGATCGATCACGAGCGGCTTACGTACAGATACGCAGGCCGAGATTTTCGATTGACGGACGTGGCAGGGCAAGTCGCAAAAGGGATTTTGACGTAGTCAAGTCGCCCGTAGTCAAGTCGCTCCGCCGACTTGAGTCCTCGATAAATAAAGCCCCTCGCCCAATCAAGCATTCAGTCGCGATCGAAGCTAACCGTGTTTCGCTGCTTGACCGCAATTTGGAATAAAACAGCGGTGACGGTTTGGCATCGAGGACGTCAGTCGACGGAGCGACTGACCTACGTTCCTGGCTTCTACAACGTTTGGTTCCCGGCATTCAAGTTTACAAACAGTCTCTCAGCCCCCTCAATCGTAACCTGTCGCTCAGCCAAAACCGTTTCACCCAAAAAGGAGTCGTGGCCAATCATCTGCACCGACCATCTCCCAGGCCACACGTTTTTGAACTCGAATGTGCAGTCGTCACGAACGCTCGTGACAAATGTAACACCACGTTCGTCCACCATTCGGATACAACTAGGAAGCAGCGGCAAACCATTTAGCTTCAACTTGCCACGAATTTCTGCGCCCTCTTCGAAGCGTAAGACAATGGCTGGAGAATCGATATCGAATCGATTAAGTTTGTCAATGCGAGCGAAACCAAATTTGGTGTTGTGAATGACGGCGGCGTCGGGTTCCCTTTCATCGATTAAAAATGGAACACTTTCACGTGGTCCGATCATGGATACTTTGCTGACAACTTGGTTCTGCTTCTAGTTTTTCAAACGGAATTGCAGGGTCCATGGAATTGAAACGAAGTTCGCAGGAGCGAAACAGGATTTGGTTTGGATGACGTTTGCGATTTGCGTGGTACACAAACGTCAGTTCTTGTTTGCATTTACCCGTAGACATCTTTAGGGAAAACGCATCACCATCTCTAGCTTCGCTCCGAGAGGTTACTTGGACCGTGTAATTTTTCTCTTGCGCGATTTCCCTCGTTTTGAGAAGTGGATTACTCGAGGGATCAGTCTCCCGCGATACGTTAAGCTCAGCCCAACTCCAAGTCAACCGTGGCAAACCCTTAATTTCAAAAACAGGAAAATCTTCGAAGGATGCTTTTGTTGTTTGCCCAGGCTCGATGAGTATCTTATCGTCAATGGACCATGCGGTAGCACCGCACGACAGTAAACTCATACGTTCGATCTTGGGACCAATTCCATACGTTGTGATCGGAAAGACCGACTGATTCTTCAATCCATCCTTTCTTCGAAAACCAAACCTTGGAATCATCGGAATGACCCTCTGCGAACAGTTCAAAACAACCCGATTCATCGGTTCGCGTGACCCGATCGAATTCCGTTCTTTCTCGAATTAGTCTGGGCTCACCAAATCCTCCGCTTGTCGCCACTTTGAATTGGCTACTTTCAAAGATCACCTCGCAATTTGGAATGGGATCCCCTGTTTCTTGGCAAGTAACTCGTCCGTAAATAGGGGCAGCCGGCTCCAATCTGATTCCGTTTTTTCGCCAGTCTTCTAGCTCTTCCTCCGAAGCATCTTGAAACTTCATAATTCGGCGTTTGTGTTTTGCCGAGTCGATTATGAACTCGTCACTTAGATTCCGCACCACAAACCTGCCTTGAGCATCGGAGGCGGTCGCAAATTCGGTGTCCAAATAGCGAAGGGACTGGTCAAAATTACTAGTCTCCTCCATTTGCTCCGTATCGTAAAAATATGACGGAATAATTCTGGCATCGCGAATTGGCTCCTGCGAGGTACTATCCACGAGGAAGCTTTCAAAACTTTTGCCCTCTACCATTCTAAGAATTGTCGTATGCGACAGTTCAGGCAACACCAAGGTCGATACTTCTTTCTGGCTGTAGCCACCGGCCAAGTCAATGGCTCGTGCTCTGATTTGGACACGGCAGTGCTCCGATAACCCAATCGTTAGTACGCTTGGTCCTTGGTGAGTTTTCCAGTCACTCCACAATTCATCGTAAGCGCCCATCATGACCGGGGTCAGATTTCGGCGGCGCGGGCTTGATTTGCGGGGTAGTTTTTGCTTGTGGCAACTTGGCCACTTTCCCCAA
>JAYTVM010000181.1:0-6285 GCA_043743995.1 Pirellula sp.
CTAGAGTTCCGATATCACGGCGAAGGAACCCGCATGTTCATCGACATATTGCTACTGGCCAAACGCTACGACTGGAACGATGTTTGCCGTGCAATTGACGCATGCTGCAAGAGCCATGCGTTCAATGAGAAAGCAGTCTTGCTTGAGCTTCAAGGAATCTGCCCTTCGGCTCCATCGCCGACGCTAGACGTCTCTGGCAATCCCCTGCTCCAGCAGAATGCAACAGGCATACGCTCGTTGCATTGCTACGACTCGCTGATCGACTCTATGAGCAACGACCATATTGGCTCGAACCAAGTCGATCTTTCCGTAAGTGAACCCGTTTTTTCTACTATTGCAAGGAGTGCAATCGATGACCAGAACCAAGAAAACTACAAGCCAGACACAGGAGTTGTATCCGGTGTTGGAATCCCATCTTCGCTCGTTGAGGCTACCGTCCATGCTTGCGGAATATCAAGAGATAGCCAAGCAGTGCAGTTCGTCCAATGCGACCTACGAGCAGTACTTGCAAGAGATGGCCGTAGTAGAAATCCAGAAGCGCGACAGCAATGCGACATCGCGTCGGATCAATGCGGCCAAGATACCTACGATGAAGGAACTTTCCGATTTTGACTTCGCATCGATCCCTTCAATGAACAAGGCCAAAGTAGTTGAGCTGAGTCAATGTGGATACATCGCCAGTCATACAAACGTGGTCATCATGGGTCCTCCCGGAGTAGGGAAAACTCATGTCGCAATTGCATTGACTTTAGCTGCATGCCGACATGGCTGTGGCGCACGATTCTTTACAGCGGCAGACATTGTCAACACATATCGCGAGGCGAGGGAATCGAAAACGATCCTTCGATTGGAAGCGTCATTGCGTCGGATGGATTTGATCGTGATAGACGAGCTTGGCTACCTTCCCATCGATCGCGTTGGAGCGGAAAGTTTGTTTGGATTCTTCAGTCGATGCTATGAACAAACGAGCGTGATCGTGACGACAAATCTACCGTTCGGCCAATGGCCGTCGACGTTCGCAGGCGAAGAGCGAATGACAGGAGCGTTGCTCGATCGGTTCACACATCGCTTAGAAGTGCTAACGATCAACGACACTGAAGAGAGCTATCGCGTCAAGCAAGCTCGCAAGAACAACAAAAAGAAAAGTTGATTCGCAGTGAATTAGCTAGCATCAAAAACTTGGTCTCAAGTGGCCTTTTTTTCGACTGCCAAAACAAACTTTTCGGCTGCCAGGCTGGCCTTTTTTTCGACTGCCATTTCCAGGAAGCGGATCTTCCAACAGGATTAAGCATGACAGACAAAGATGGCAACGTCCGCTATCGCTTTCGAACACGTTGGTATCTTTCACCCGATGGCCTGAGCTACCAAGAGTACGCGTTTGAGCCCAATTTGGTGACGAGTCCAGATCCGCTCGATTCAGGAATCATTGGCTGCGCTCGGCCATATCCTCTGAATGAAAAACCCGTCTTTGTTGGCCATTATTGGCTAAGATCAGAGAGCCCAAAATTACTGGCATCCAATGTAGCATGTCTCGACTACAGCGTCGCGAAAGGAGGCTTTCTTTGTGCCTATCGTTGGGATGGTGAAACGGAACTACAACCTGCAAACTTTGTTTGGTAGCGATTTCGTTGCCGATTGAAGGCGCCACTGACGGATTTTGAGCCCAGCACAAGTCGGTTATCCTTTTGTGGTGCCTATCCAATATCAATTCGGCGTGAGTCCGACTTTCCGTCCCGCAAATTGATCTTGGGGATGATGCGAAACGTCAAGACGAGTAATTCGTCCTTCGTTCGATTCCGCAACGATTGTCGAAGCTAGTTCGTCTTTGAGCCCACGTGAAATGAAAATGCAAGGCAATTCGTCATTGACGCACAACTCAGCGAACGATTCTTCTGCACGATCTTTCTCAAGCAACAAGTTCATTTTGTTCAGAAGGTATTCAAGGACCGCCGACTTGCCTCGAACCCATTCGAACAAATGTTCCGTTTGGTAAACAACGTCGTCCGTAACGAATGGCTCCAGTATGTCAGCATCTCGGCGATTCCATGCAAGCGCAATTACGTACGCTGCGTCGACGCTAGAGACCCAAATTCTATCCTCTGACGCATATGTCAGTATCTCGCTTAGCGATCTGCCGAGAGATAGTTGCTTTTCGATGATGGCACAATCAATCAAAATATTGATCTCTAATACATCGACGAACTCGGGCGTCCCTTTGTCAACGCAATGCAAGTCGCCATTCGCATAATACGCGGCGGTCGACTCAGGATCGTAATGCTCGTCTGGATATTGATCACTTTCCAGGTCCGCCTCTTTGCTTAGCAGGTACCGAACAGTCACTGGGTCATGTCGAAGCACGGCGGCAGTCAACGGCGACACTCCTTCGAAGCCAAAAAGATTGCAATCAACTCCTTTGTCAATGAGCCATTCAGCTACAACTCTTCGATCTTCATCGGAATAGTCTGGTGGTTCTCGCTCACCGAACTTGCTATCCCATTCAAGCTGTTCCGATGCACGAGTTTGAATCGTGTTGGTCAAAACACTTTCGCCATTGTCCATCGCGCTCAAGCTAGCACCGCGAGACAATGCCGATTCCATTCCCAGGCGGTCAAGTCTGCTGGCCGCATCGAATAGCGATTTGTCGGCCTCGCTCAACGGAACCATCCCGTCACTCCCATTGAACAAGGACAGTAAGCGATCATCTAGCCAAACTATGTGGCACGCAATTTCTTCATATCTGAATGAGAATTCGTTGTTGGGGACGGGTCGAATTGGCCCAGACTTCATTTCGCTCATCAAAGCCTGCACCACAGCTTTATCGAGCTCGGGGACATTCTTAACGATCAGCAGTTTTTTTCGCGACGTACCTAGCTCAATTTTTAGCAACTCTGTTATCACGACCTCGGCGCTGTCAGCTATTGCTTGAATCTGGGATTCGCAATGCTCTTCGGCCTCGATCCGTTGCGTTGAACTGAATACGATTTTGCGCCATCCGGGCTCCACAATCACCCACTCGTGATTAAGCCAGTCCGGATACTTTGCCAAGGTTCTCGCGTGCGCCGCTTCGACAACTTTTAAGGCGTAGGCATACCTTGCCGTTTGAAAATCGCCCTTGTACTCGCCAAAGCTAATTTCGTATCTTCCAACCGGGACACTGCTTCGGCACGAAAGCGGCTGTGTGCAAGGTTGATGTGATTCATAGTTCCCACTCGATGGCAACTTTGAAGTGCGAAAAAAGCAACGACTCGTTCCGGCAATTATCGAGAATTCCTCGTGGGTATAAAAATCTGTGTAGACCATAACTGCTCACCGTTTCCCATCTTCCTTTTGATAATTGATTTTGAGTTAGGTTGATCGCCGATTGTGACACCTTTGGTCAAAATGTCCGAAAGATTCTAAAAAATCAGCTCAATTCTTTGGCTTACTGCTCAGCAGGTAGCATCAGCGATAAGTCAAATGCTGTGCAGCTTCCTGAAGTCGCTCCACAGTCCGATTAGCGATTACAGTTCGATCGCTTCCACTTCGGCGACGAATCGCTGGTTGTTGTCTGCCATGAACCCGCTGATCACGTTGAACACGGAGTCACTGAAGCCACCGATGTTCATGATGTCAGCTCGCTCGCAAGCCTGAACCTTCTTGTAGGGCTGTACTCCGAATCGGCAGTCGGCAGTTACTTCGGTTACTATTCCATTCTTGACTTCATAACGGCTTTCATTTCTTTCCAAAGTATGCGGCCGCGTGAAGGATCCAGTCGGACAAGTTGCTGCTGTCGGGTGTCGAACATCGCCAGCTTCCCATAAGGACGTTTGGCATAGACAAAAGGCAAGCATACGGTGACGACTTTGCATGGTAGTCCGGCCTCACGCGGAATGTACCGAGTGCGTACAGGTTCATCCATCGGAAGCGTAGAGCCTGAGCAGCACCACAAAAAAGATGGCAGTTCGACAATTTCATTTAAGACCGTTACGTAGTCACCGGGTTGGATGTCCTCCCCAGTGATCCTTGCTGCGACGGTCGTTTGGACATTCGTTTTAGTGTTCATGATTTCACATTGCTGTTCCAGAGTAAGTTTGTGCCTTGCATTAGTATTTCTTGGACAGGCGCTTGACTAAACGGCGCTGTTCTTCGTAATCACAAGGAAACTGAATTGCTCAGACATGGCTAACTCTCTGACAGCAACGTGAAAACCGACTGACATATTGCTGAACTGTCAGTCGGTTGGTGTTCGAAATAGAAAAGTAAAGTTGAAACGAAGTTTGGGCGAGAGTTGCTTTTTGGCGCTAGGGTCGCCCGTCTTCTGCGACGTTCGCAGACCGTTGACAGGCAAGAATCATCTCGGTGAGACTTTCCTGCCATTCACTAGCTGGTCACCCATCAATCGCTACCTTAGGACCCTCATGGACTCCCATCCGGCAGTTCCAAGGCAATCGGTTGATTGTGAAGATTCAGTCTTTCTCCCTAAAAGTATTCGTCGCGATTGGCACCGTCAAAAGCAGCCTGAACGTAGGCAGCATCGTTTGAACAATTTGCCACTTCCACATGGACACGGATCATTTCGACCGAGCTTCTCTTCGAGGAGCTTGTCGCCGTGCACGACGCGGATCCCGCATTTGACTTTGGTTTCCGATGGGAAGCCTCGTCGCCGTTTACTCATTGGTTTGAAAAAAGGAATCTTCTAGGTTGTAGTCTCGCATGATGGTGCTCCTTCGCTGCAACATGTTTTCGAAACGGAAAATGACTCGCCGCGCGGTCAAGCGACGGCGAGTCATGACAAAATCATTTGAACGAATTGTTAGTTCAGATATTTCGTTGTTGGTTGATGTAATCCGAACAGGCAGTTCAAACTTCAGAGCCGACGACTGGATTCGCACCAGCATGGACCTCCCTAACCAACATAGACTCGGTCAAGACAGGTGCCTTTCTCAGTCGAGCCACATCGGCAAGCTATAAGCTGTAGGGTTAAAGGAGTAAGCCAGAGCGGAAAGGTTCGCCTTAAATACAAAACGCCCCAACAACAGAGGCTGCTGGGGCTTTCGTTCAAAGCAAGTTCATGATCTTGTCGGCCAAGCCCTTTTCACCCAGCACGATATTCATCTTGCCAGCAGAAGCAATCTTTTCGAGTACTTCCAGCTCTCGAAGTCGCATCAAGGTCGGGTTGTCCGCAAGTAGCTTTGCCGTGTTGGCTTGACTACACATTGCAGCCGTCTCCTCGCGACGAAAGATCAAGTTGGCTTCGGCAGCCTTCTTGGCTTCTGTCACGCGGTTCATCAAGTCCTTCATATCGCCAGGCAGGATCACATCCTTGATGCCCACCGAACGAACTTCGAGGCCCAAAACTGTCGCCTGCTCACGGGCTTGCTGCTCAAGTTCTTGAGCAACGTCATCCTTGCCAGTTAAAAAGGCTATCGAGCTCACGACCGCCAATCACGGCTCGCAGCGCCAACTGCACCTCGCGGTACAACGACTGTCGAACATCGCTAGATGCTGAAACAGCGCGGCGCGCGTCCTTGATAACGTAAGTCACCAAAGCGTTCATACGCAACGTCACCTTATCCAGCGTCATGATTTCCTGACCACTTACGTCAATCTGGGCTTCCCGCATATCCAGCTCAACGACCCGAGAATCTGCTACATCCTCCCAGAATGCATACAAACCCGGTTCGAGCTGATCTACGAATCGACCGTCAACGAACAAAACACCCACGCAATCGCGGTCCACCTTGCATACGTCGAGCAAGCGAGCTGCCTCGCCGGCGCGTACGATCGCCTTCAGTTCGCTATGCTCCAAGCGAACCTTTCTCGCATCGATCACCTCAACGCGGACCTCCCGAACGCTAGTCCAGTAGGCGTGCAAGCCCGGGCCGAGGATACGCGCAAAGCGGCCGTCGATCCAAACCAAAGCACGTTGGTAGTCCTTCAAGTCGACGGCTTCCGCTTGGCCAGCCAAAACACCTGACTTGACGATGACGTCAAGCTGGTCGTCCATAAGCCACGGATCACGCTTCGAAACCGTTCGAATTCGGATCTTGTTGAGTGGATCGAAAATCCAGTGCTTTCCAGCGCCAAGTAATCCTTGGAATTCGCCATCGCGAGATCTCAGGCCAACTTCGTAACTGCGAATTGCAATTCTCTTAATCAACATAAAGTTCGCCTCCTTTCACGGTAGCGAGTATTCATTTTTCAAATTGGGAATGTGTGTTAGAGACGCCTTGAGGCAACAAGTTGTTCGCTGATCGCAATGAAACTATGCGGAGATTAACTTTGGTTCTCGAACGAGTGTGAGGT
>JAYTVM010000182.1:0-6268 GCA_043743995.1 Pirellula sp.
ACCAATCACGCTCCGCGTGATTTTCGCAGTTCAAAAACCTTTGGTTCCTGAGGCAACATCACGCGGAGCGTGATGGGTACTTTCTTCAGATTCGAAAAAATCACAGCCTCAGAGCGTGCCACCCAGTTTAGGTAGATTTGAAACCGCCCCTCGCCTAAGGCAGGTTCCATTTCTTTCTGAGCAACCATTGGCAAATCATGAGCAGGGCCAATAAGAGGAACGCTGTCCACGTATCCAACGTTCCATCGCCAAGCCGTCGGTTCTCAACGGCGGTTTGGGTGGATTGCTTTCTTCGATCTAATATTTGCCGAACAATCTCATCGGATTGTTCCGGAGCAACCAACGTCCCGCCCGCCGATGCATTGAGCTTGGCCATTTGTCCAAGCAGTTGCCAGTCGGGCATTGGCTGCATCGACTCCGCCGACTGATCGATGACCAAGAACGGGAGTTTGGACTCCAATAGCTGACCCTTTGAACCGCTTACTTTGGCTCTCCATTCGTATCGACCACCTTCCTTGGAGCCTGCAAACTGGGCTCGCATCGATTGTCCGAAGGCCGAGCTTTCTCTGCGTTGCATCTGCACTTCACCTAAGTCTTTGTCGGCCTCGCCAGCATTGCTATTTCGGTCTGCCAACTTCCATAGGTGCAATTGTATATTTCTAGGCATTTCAACCGCATCGGAACCGCCATTCCACTGCAAGATCATTTCGCTTGGCTGTGTGAGCAAAAGCCTTCGCCGTGGCATGCTCATCTGAATACCTTCCTCGACGATTTCGCGGCGCAAACACCAATAGATAATCTTGCGCCAAAATGCTTTGTGTTCGTTCGACTTACCTTGGCGGGTCCACAAATAAGTAGTATCAAACGCAACGGACACCACGCGGCCTTGGTCGGCTAGCCCGCTAACGATAAGTGGTTCCTTTCGTTGACTCTCCGCGAGGAGATTGGTTCCCGGCGTTTTCTTGACTCCGGCCCAGCGATTCGCGGCGAGCAAGGGCACGAGCTGCCTCCAAGTCGCTTCATTCTTCTCGGGTGTGTCAATAAGCAGAATTTCGCTTGCCCCAACCGGTATTACTTGAATGGGACCAGGAATGTGGTTCTGCAATTCAATCGGGCTGTTGAGTTCAACACCCTGTCGGCGTTGTCCTTTCATATCCACCGGCAAAATTTCACGCAGTGGCGAATCCTCCCAGCCTCCCGCACCGTATGCAGAATAACCGCCCAGCGCAACCAACCCCGCACCTTTTTTCACTTGATCGGCAATTGCTTTTGCACCTGCAAAATCAATCGCCTTGTAGTCCAAATCGCCCAGCACAAAGCAATCGTAAACCCCATCCGATAGTCGCTGCGATAAGTCGACTGGCCATTTTTGCTGCGGCGGTTTTGGAATCAACTGGAAATTCATCTGCATGTCTTTGCTCTCAGACATCGCGCGCTTGATGAAGTTCTGTTCAGGCCGCGGCTCTCCTTCGATGTAGAGGATGCGCGCCCCACCGCCACGCACGTTCAAAAAGACGGTCGCCTCGTTGTTCTCTTTGACCGCTTCGCCTGAAATCGGCTCTGCGCGTACGGCCAATTCATAGGCACCTGGCTCAAACTCGACCACAAGTGGCAATAAAAACGGTAACGCTTGATCGGACTTCGTCGGTCGCACTCGATCCAACGACAATTCGCGATCTGCTTTTCCCGGTTGAATCAGAAACAGTTTTACCACCAAGTCTCTATTCGCAACCCCTCGACAACGCAGCAGGCCACGTACGTTCAGTTGATTCTTGGTGTATTCATCCAGTTGTTCTGGTACTCCCTCGACCGCTAGGTCTTGCGAGGTTTCGCTATCGCTTCGTGGGCCGACACCCACAACGAACAACGGAACATCTATCTGGGCCAGGCGACGCGCTATCTGCTGGGGGTCGCCACCCGACGGCGAATGTGTTTGAGCGCCATCCCCCATCCAAATCACAGCCGACAATGGAGACTCGAGCGGCATGGACATCAATTGATTTAAGGGGCCGCCAATATCCGTTGTGAATCCCTCGGGGCGATCCGGCATCTTGGCAGCCATCGCCCCCAATACGCCTTCTTTGCCATCGCCAAGCGGTTTTAAGGTCGCATCGTAGAGAAAAGGAACCAAGCTTGCTTCCTTTCCTAACAACGCTCTGGCGTTCCAGAGCGATTCCCATATTTCACGTTCCATTTCCCAACGCGTCGCTTTACCGTCCCCCGACGGTAACTGCATGCTGGCCGATGCGTCCATCACCACCGCAACGGTGCCACGCGGCGTGGTTTGTCGAGTGAAGGTGATCCCAGGTCGAAGCAAAACCAAAACAAGGATGAGGCACATCAAGAGTCGTAGCAACCACAAGACCGTCGACTGCTTTCGAGAAATACGTCCCGTTTCTCGTACAAAAGTCAAAACGAAAATCAATCCCATCGCCGCTGCTACGACAATAAAATAGCTTCCAAAGATGGGATCGAGCGACCAGTCCATTACGCCCCTTTGCTTTTCGTCTGTGCATAAAAACGGCTCGACATCGTTTGTTCCGCCATGATCATCATCACGAAAACCATCAGCAAGAACGGCGACAAATCACGACCGTAACGCCCTTCTCCAAGCGATGACTGCACTTCGTCGCGATCCTTTGCAATGCGATAGAGATCCTTGCCAATGGCTTTGTCGAGCACCGAGGGTAGGATCCGTTCCAGCGAAACGTCTTTGCGATCTACGTTCACGCTAAAACCACGAACTACCGGCCCTTGAGGAAGCAAACCTTTCAATCGATACTGGCCAGCATGCCGAGTAAACGTATAGACCAACGATTCGTCCGATGACTCAACACGCGTCTCCTCGCTTTGCGGACTGTACATCTTGTATAGCTGCGGAAACTGACTGATGTTGTTCTCAAGGACAGCAGGTTCGTCCACAAAATAATTCAATTGCTGCTTGTTCCATGCGGCAAGATAACGGATCGAACTGTGAAGCAATTCAAATCCGGGCCATTCGTCATTGACGTAAAGCTGACTCCATATCTGCTCGCGATTGTGCTTGTTCGGCTCTGGGTAAGGAAACGTAAACGTAAGGATCCGACCTTGCTTGCGAACCTGTTCGATCATGGCCGGTTCGGTGCCCGTCAATCGCATGAGTACGATCGAGCGGTCGTCCAAGCCCTCGATGTTCCAGTGTCGAAACACCGCGTATTGGAACCAAGGAATATCCTCGATCGGCCGCTCAAAAGGTAGCCAAATCGGATGTTTGCTTATGGATGGGGCCATGCTAACGGATCGATCCTTGATCGGTCGACTGGACAGGCTCGTAACTTTGCCCGGCAACAATCTAGCGATGCTGGCTTCCGCCAACGATTCTGCGGAATCAAAGTTGGATGCGAGGATAATCATAAGCCCCCCTCCTTGCTCAACCCACCTTTCCAATAAATCTATCGAATCAGCTTTCATGTTTCCTGGATCAAAAAGCACAATGCTCGAAAAGCGGGCGAGATCTTCCGTCCCCATCCCTTCCAGGTCGGCCGTCGAGCCCAGTCGGTACATCGCCGCTATCGGTTTGGTTTCTTGGTCCGACTCTTTCTTGTTCTGGATGCTGGCGACTTCGGTTGGCGGCGGGTCGACGGCAAAACCAACATTCCGTCGGTCAATTTCATCATCGGAGATCACCAGCGTCTGGCCTTGCGGACGAGCGTCTACCGAAAGGTACACCACGTTATCGCACTCGAGCGGGTCCGGGAAGGCAAGTCGCAGTTCCGCGTGGTTCGTACCTTCTACGAGCTCCGTCAACGTCATTTGGATTGGAAGCGAACCGCCATCAGGCACAGATACCGATTGTGTATGGACGCGGCGAGATTCAGGCACAACGATTTTCCCTGCTCGATCTAGCAGCGACCGATCTACCGTTTCCGCAAACAACTCCACTGTCAATGGCGGCGAATCACCGCTCCCCTTGGCGGACTGCACTTCGGCACTGATGGTGACCTGTGAACCTGGCGTGGTAGATTGTTGACTGAGTTTGAAATTGCTTAAGGACCAATTGCGAATCTCGGCCACTGGCACGCTCACGTCGATAATCTGGACAAGTATGTTTTCGCCTGCGATTCCTTTGCCTTCCTCGTTGCGAGCAAGCTTGGTCGGCAGGTCGGAAGTATCCGCATCTCGCCATGCTGGTAACGACAAATCGGTCAGAACATAAATCTCGCGGCGTTCCAGTTCGCTCTTTCTCAGAACATCGATCGATGCACTGATGCGTTGGATAAGGCTCGTTGCTTTTCCTTCAACGATAGTTCGGTCCAACTGGCGGTTCGCCGAAATCCGATCTTGGTTTAGGCGAACACCGATATCATTGTTGACAATGGCAATTTGGCTGCCGACAGGCAAACGGTCCATTAGCCACAACGCCATCTCTTTGGCTGCGTCCAAGCGTGTGACATTATGATATCGGTAACCCATGGTTGGAGACGTATCAATGACGATCGCAGCCGAAATAGGTCCGGATGCTCTTGGTAACGCAACACTTTGACCACCCGATACGGCCATTCCACACCAAGTGCCGCTAACCGCCCACAAAAGTACGGCAATAGCTGTCGCTATCGCGGTAGTCTGCCAGCCTCGCCGCGAACCATAGGCAGTCAATGCGACAGCCGTTGCCAACAGGGCTAGAATCCCGACGAGTCCCACCATGACATAGGTGGCAAACATGTTGCTGTGCACCCGCGGCGAAGAAAGCGCCAACGCGAGCAAGACAACCATTAGCACGCGCAAGGCCAAAAGCAACCAGCGTTTGATCGACCACCCCCGTTGCGCGGTGATGGCTGTTTGACGCACAAAGCGAATCGCCGGAAAGAGGATTGGCTTGGGCTGCCGTCGACCCAACATGTGCAAAAGGATGGGCGCGATGGCCGCCAAGCCACCGATCAATAGCGAAGCATGCAGGAATGTCATTTCTCGCGAACGCTCCGAACTTAAAAACGATTGCGGCGGCTCAGTAAGTACTCGGTGATCGCCTTGTCGTACGGCATGCTCGTATCGAGTGGCACGTAATCGATTCGGCTTTCGTTGAACCCCTGTTTGAGCTCTTCTCGGAACTTGCGAATGTTTTCGCGGTACTCTTGGCCAATGTCGTCGGCATTCACACTCAGCGATTGTCCCGATTCGGGGTCGGTCAATTGAACAAGTCCATCGAATGGGAAAGTCACTTCGGCTTCATCGAGCACATGAAACACGATCACGTCATGCCCCGCATGACGCAACATTCGGATGGAGTCGAGGGTCGGCTGGACGTCTGCCAACAAGTCGCTCATGAGCATTACGAGCGAACGGTGGCGAAGCATGGCCGCCAACTGCAGGATCGGCGCCCGCAATTCGGTTTCGCCGGCAGTCTTGAGTTTGGACAGCAGGCTCAAAATGGCTGAGAACTGCCCGCGTCGCGATCTCGGTGGAATGCTAGCTCGGATTTTCTTGTCGAATGTAACGAGCCCAATGGGATCTTTCTGCATCAACATGAGGTAGGACAAGGCTGCGGCTAGGCAAATACAGTAGTCGAATTTGGTCAACTGCTGTCGGTAGGTGTAGCCCATCGACTGGCTCAGGTCCATGACCATGTAGCCGGTAACGTTGGTTTCGGATTCGAATTTCTTAACGTAGTATTTATCCGTTTTGGCGTAGGCCAGCCAATCGATATCTTTGGGGTCGTCGCCATGAGCGTACCGCCGATGTTCGCTGAATTCGACCGAAAATCCATGGTAAGGGCTTGCGTGCATACCTTGCAGGAAGCCACGAACGATCATTTGAGCCCGCAAATCGAGCCTTTTGATCTGCGACGCCAGTTCGGGCTTAAGATATTGTTCGACAGCAACCATTCAGCGTTTCGATTCATGGACAAGGGTTACAAAACTGGAGGACATGGTAGAGTTTTCAACTCCTCCACTATTCGCAGTTGCCCATTTGCCATTATATCGGACAACGCGCGTTCTGTCTTTGAACTATCCTCATAGATCGAATACTAGTCGATTCGCGTCATTCGCGGGCAGTATCTGGAGTTCCAGTTCTGCCCGCCAATCACGCCAATTGCGCGAATGAAAACGGATCCGATTTTCCATTGCCCGAGAACTTGTTGACCAACACTTGCAATCGTTTCCAGAAGAATGTATCTTCATTGTATACACTCCCGTTTCAACAAGGAATGGAAACAAGCTATGGCGAACGTGCAAAAGTGGGGCAATAGTCTTGCGATTCGTATTCCCGCAGGTATTGCAAGTCAGTTACA
>JAYTVM010000183.1:0-6258 GCA_043743995.1 Pirellula sp.
TCACGTTATGGCTTGAGCCAAGCGGAAGTGGTCGTCTCCACGGTCATCGTGGGGATACTCATGGTTTCCTGCTTTTCAACCATTGCAGCTTCACGACGAAGTCAAATGTCCGAATCGAACGAAGTACGTGGTTTGGCAATTGCCAACGCGCTAATGGCTGAGATAACTCAATTGCCCATGCGAGAGCCTTCTTGCGACTGTGGATTTGGAATCGAAGTCGGCGAATCCGGCGCGAGTCGCTTGAACTTCGATGACGTTGACGATTACAAGAATTTCATCGATTCACCACCGAAATCGAGAAACGGAACAGCCTGTGTCGGCTATTCCGATTTAAGCCGCAGTATCACTATCGATATGGTAACAATTGCCGACTGGAATGCGACATCCGTAGTCTACGCGGGAGTTTACCGAATCACCGTAAAAGTCCTTCGCGGCACCCTCGAGGTTTGCAGAATCGTCGGATACAGAACATCTGGTTCTCCAGGTTCGAGTAGCATCGTCGGGGTGAACAGCTTGAATTGAAACAGACTCGGGCAAGCAACGCCACCACGCTAGCTCGGATTATTCACCGGGGATTTAATGATCAGCCGAAAGGCGTTAGCCAAATGGCACTCACTTTGAGCCGCAACGCGCTAGCGTGCGGGCCGGAAGTCCATTAATTACATGCGAATCCGGCCCTCATGCTAGCGCATTGAGGCTCAAAATTCACAAAGTGAGTGCCATTGGGCGTTAGCCAAATGACACTCACTTTGAGTCGCAACGCGCTAGCGTGCGGGCCGGAAGTTCATTAATTACATGCGAATCCGGCCCTCATGCTAGCGCATTGAGGCTCAAAATTCACAAAGTGAGTGCCATTGGGCGTTAGCCTCTGGTTATGACGAAGTGGACAACCGTGGGCGAACGCCCTTCGGCTAAGGAATAATCCACGCTAGTGGAGCATCCACGAAAAAATTAGGGTTCCCAACATCACGCTCCGCGTGATGGGTCGAAGAGTAAGTCAACGTAGAATAATGAGTTAAAATGTTAATGGATTCCAATCGTATCCAATGGAAACGACAAAGTCGCACTCGATTCAACCCGAGAGCTGGTTCGATCTACATCGTCGCAATGGGTACAAGCCTGATCGTCGTTTGCTTGGCCGTCGCGAGTCTACAAGCGGTGCGCGTGCAACGACGGATCAATGATGAGCTTTCGCAAACCGCCAACGCCAAGAAACTTGCCCAGTCCGGTATCGAGTTTGTCCAACACCGTATTTTGACGGACCTAACTTGGCGGACTTTTTTTACTCATGGAACCTCGGTCACACAGACCACTACTGGCGGTAGTTTTTCAGTAACACTGACCGATCCTGTTGATGGCATTATCTCGAAGCAAACCACCGATCCAATCGTAGTAACCTCGACAGGCACGTTTGGATCAGCCAGCCAGAAGCTGACTGCGTACCTGGAGCCACAGAGTCAACTGTTTGCAGCGTGTCGCTCGGCACTTTACGCACCTACCAGCATAGCTTTCAATACTTGTACGATAAATGCAAACCAATGGGCTTACTGCGACAACACAATTGTTGCGAGCTCAAATTCGGTTGTCAACATGAACTGTCTTGGTGGAAGCCTGAGCGGCAACAGCAGTTGTTTTACACAAAGAGCCATTGCCGGCGGCACCTGGCCGATGGCCAAGCCCGATCTGGCGACCACCTCGCCTAGCTACGTCGGCAAGTATTACAAGGACAATGGAGTGAAAATTAATGCGAGCGATCTCCCAACGGGCGGAACCGAGCTGATCCAGAACCCTGGCTTTGTAACGGACACTTCGAACTGGACGCCCCAATTCTGTACTATCGCAGCGGTCACTGGAGGATACAAGTCATGCTTAGTTACCAACCGATGGTTTACTTTCAGTACGCCAAGTCAGGACGTCACGGAACATATGCTAAAAGGCCGCAATTACACAGTCACGTTTCACGTGCAGCCAACTTCTAAGGAGACTTTTCATCCAAAGATCGTGCTCTTCTGTTCAGGCAGTTTCTCCCCAATTGTTTTGACCGGAAGCCAAGTTACTGTGAATGCCAAAGCATGGCAGAAAGTTTCGAGTACGATCAACGTAACCTGGAGCGGAGTTTTGACTAAGGCGGATTTCCAAGTTGGATGCTTGGGATTAAGTGACTACAATTTCGTCGATGCGAGTTTGCTCAACCTCGACCGAGTGGCAGGGACTCGCTACATTGAGAATGTGGTATTGGGTAATACAGCCAATCCGTTTGGGAACAAACTCATTTCGGCTAATGGAGCTTACTTCATCGACGTTCCCGGGGAAAACCTGCTTATTCGCGACAGTCGTATTAATGCGTCTCTTGTTGTCGAGAGTGCGAGCAAAATCGAAATAGGCAATGCTGTCTCATGGGAACCGACGGGGCGGAATTTTCCAGCCCTAATTGCAAATGCACCGATTAGCGATCTAACTGCCAACACGATACTGAGCGAGGACACCATCGGAGTGAATCTCAATCCATCGGGATCCCCGTACCGTGGTGTGTCAGATATCGACGCGAGCGATAGTTACCCAGGTCTGATCAATGGGGCTATCGTGTCGACGGGGGATATTTTGCTAGGCGGGTTGTCGCCGTTATCCGGCCCAGTGCATTCTGGCACAAACATTAATGTTACCTCAAGCAATCTAAACATCAACTTCCCGTCTGATATCATCCTGAATCCGCCGCCAGGGTTCTTTGCCGACCCGCCCAAGATGCGATTGATTACCAGCTCGGTGCAGCCGTAGGTCAGTCGCTCCGCCGACTGACGGTCAGCGACGATCACCGGCAAACCATCGCCCCCTCTCATTTATTACGGCGGCATTGACTGTCTTTGCAATTCAAAGGCCAGATTCATTTCTGATTCTCGCGTTCCTAGGCAAGGTATGTTAAAATTTGACGGTCGCGTCAAACGAGCCTACCTGCCAATTCGGCTGTTGTGCAATATGTCCAATTCTCACGCTACCAAGTTTCGATTAGTCTAAAAATGAGTCTCCGATCGAATGTGATGTTCTTTTGCTGGCTTGCCACTTGCCTCGCGACGGGGCTGCTTGCCGACGAGCCTGTCAGCGGCGACGGCATCGCCAACGTGCCATCGCGCGAAGCAATCGATTTTTTCGAGTCAAAGATTCGACCGCTTCTGCTAAATCGTTGTATGGAGTGCCATGGTGATTCCGAACCCGAAGGTGAGTTCAGCCTTAGCTCGCGAGAGGGGCTCATGCGAGGCGGGAAACTCGGTCCAGCGGTCGTACCGGGCAAGCCCAAGGAAAGCTTATTGATCAGCTCGATCAATCACGATGAATTCCTAAAAATGCCACCGAAGGAAAAACTCCCGACCAATGAATTGGTCCTCTTATCGAAATGGGTCTCGATGGGAGCCCCCTGGCCGTCGACGGCTTCTAACGATGCTGGACCAAAAACGACCGACACTCGCAAAGTGAGTTCTGAAAAAAATTCGGAGCAAGTCGAATTCACGGAAGAACAGAAGTCATTTTGGGCCTATCAGCCTCTACGTTTGCCGAAACTGCCAAGCGATGTTCCGAGTGAATGGGCATCCTCCCCCATCGACTCGTTTGTGTTGGAGAAGCTTCAAGCGAATGGGCTATCGCCTTCTAAACCTGCCTCGAAACAAGACCTGATTCGTCGAGCAACCTACGATCTAATCGGTTTGCCCTCGACCGAAGAGGATATCGAAGCTTTTTTGATTGATTCCTCACCAGATGCTTTTTCCAATGTTGTCGATCGTTTGCTCGCTTCGCCACGCTATGGCGAGAAATGGGGGCGGCATTGGTTGGACGTTGCTCGATTTGCTGACTCCAATGGACTCGATGAAAATATTGCGTATGCCAACGCTTTCCGATATCGGGATTACGTGATCTCCAGCTTCAATCGAG
This sequence comes from Pirellula sp., assembly GCA_043743995.1. Classification (GTDB taxonomy): domain Bacteria; phylum Planctomycetota; class Planctomycetia; order Pirellulales; family Pirellulaceae; genus JBKCUI01. The sequence continues at coordinate 3,922 of JAYTVM010000183.1, forward strand.
ACACGCCCTACGATCGATTCGTCCAAGAGCAAATTGCAGGTGACTTGTTGGACGCCAGTCCGGACGAATCATCGCCGAATGAAAATGATCTGGGACGCTATGCGGCGACCGGTTTCTTGGCGATCGGTGCGAAGATGCTTGCTGAGGACGATCCGTTGAAAATGCAGATGGATATCATCGACGAACAACTCAGCACGCTTTGCCAAGCGTTTATGGGAATGACCATCGGATGCGCTAGATGCCACGATCACAAATTTGACCCGATCCCTACCGCGGATTACTACGCGCTGGCTGGCATATTCAAAAGCACCAAGACCATGGAAAACCACAAGGTGGTTGCGAAGTGGTTTGAACGCCCACTCGCATCCCAGTCCGAATTGGAGGTCATTCGTCAAGCGGACCGCGAAATCGATGCAACGAACGCTTCGATCGCGGAGCTGAATGAGGAATGCCGTGTCCGCATCGCCAAGGACATTCAGAACTCGATCGCAAACGCGTTGATGGCCACCGTCCGTTACGAAGAGTTTATTGCCCTTGCCCAACGCAAGCTCACGCGGGGACTTGACCATGTGGATCGAGCTTATTCGGTCAACGCTGGCTATGCTCTGATCGAAGCAGAAGGGTTTCAGCGCGGTACAGTCACACGCGAAGCCGATAACGAGGAAAAGGAGTCGGAAGTTATTGTTAGCCAGGGGGCAGCGAACGTGGAGTTCGATCTCGAAGTAGAACATTCTGGTCGCTACGCAATTGAGTTTCGGTATGCAGCCAGCGATCGTAGACCCGTTCGGTTGCTGCTGGATGGCGTAGAAGTGAGTCCATCCATTATCGCCGACGCAACTCAAAGCGGGCAACCGAAAAATCAGACTTGGCTGGTTGGTGGCAACATGGAGCTTTCAGCAGGTCCGCATGTGCTGAGATTCGAATCCAAGAAAGCATTTCCTCGCATGGACAAGTTCGCTATTGTTTTTCAGAACGAAGCAGCTTGGCCATTCGGGGTCGAACCTGTGTCGTTGTCTCGTTCAGGCATTGACTTGGGTATCTCGTACCCGGTGCTTTCACTATGGCGCAACTACTTTGATAACCTGCGTAAACGAATCGATAACGAGTCCAACGGAGAATCGTTGTTTTCGCTTTGGCTGCGTTTTCGGGAGACAACGGTTGACTTCGAAACCGTCGCGAATAAAATCTACGCGGAACTTTCAATGGACACTCCCTTGAAAAACCAAACTCCGGTAGTTCTGCGAGAAGCGTTGTTGTCTTCGAAACCAACTTCTTTGGCTGGAGTTGCTACTGCGTTTGATGCTGCAGTTCGACAAGTCCTCACGACCGATGCGAATTCTAGTGACGAAATCGGAAAGCTGCGAGACGAGCTGCTAAAGAAATCGTCTCCGTTGGCTGGCCCGAAGAACGACCTCCCTCGGTTCTATTCTGAAAGCGAGAGAGCTCGATTTGCTGAACTGGATTCCGCATTGGCGGACGTCAAGAGCCGTCGCCCCAACCCGCAGATGGCAATGGGAGTGACGGAATCCCAACCCGAGGATTTGAAAATTCATCTTCGAGGCAGTCACCTTGTTTTCGGCAAGTTAGCAAAACGCCGCTTTCCTCAGATCCTGACGAGCACTCATTCGACTCCGATCCGCGAAACGACCAGTGGACGTCTCGAGCTGGCTCAGTGGATGACACGTCCGGACCATCCGTTAACTAGCCGCGTGATGGCGAATCGTGTTTGGCATTGGCACTTCCGACGAGGGATTGTTTCTAGCGTCGACAATTTCGGACTTCTAGGTCAGAAGCCCACGCACCCGGAGTTGCTGGATTGGCTTGCTAGTCAATTTGTTGCAAATAACTGGTCGCTCAAGCATCTTCATCGGACCATTATGTTGTCACAAACCTATCAAATGGGGTCGCAGGTTCATACGAGGGCGGCTGAGGTAGATCCAGAGAATGAACTACGCTGGCAATTCCAGAGGCGGCGATTGACGGGAGAGGAGATTCGCGATTCGATCCTGTCGGTTGGGAAGGGTTTGGACGCAACCATGTTCGGGACATTGATGAAGACCGCGAATCACAGTTATGTCAACAGCACGGAGGGTAGTGGAGCTTTGAGCTATGCCAACGCGCGTCGCAGCATCTACTTGCCGGTGATTCGAAGCGGAATGTTTGAGGTCTTGCAGACGCTTGATTTCCCGGATCCAGCCATGAGTAGCGGCGAACGTCAGACGTCCACCGCTGCTCCACAAGCCCTACTCATGATGAACAGTGACCTAGTCCAAGAGCAAAGCCAGTTCATTGCCGAACAATTGATAAATTTATCCATGGACGACGGACAGCGCATTA
>JAYTVM010000184.1:0-23938 GCA_043743995.1 Pirellula sp.
TCCTTGTTGGGGTTGTGAATCGTTATGTGAACGAGAAAACTTACCCCACGATCCAAGGCCAGGCCGAATCAAAAACGCCCAGGCCCCCGTACGCTTACCCAGCAGACGCAATCTCGCATGTGAAGAACGACAACAATACACAAAAAAATGCTCGTCTCATTTGACTATCCTTAGCAAAACGACCTGGAAAAAGCAAACAGTTGGGGCAAGTGCACGCAACTGCGATGCCAAGTCGCGTAAACGCGGACAACACCTGGAAAGTGATCCTCTATTGCTACAACCGGTTAAGGAAATCCGGTCTGATACCGCGCACAATGGCACCTCACGACTCAGTTCGACTCACAATCAGTCGGACGCATTACGGCGCCAACCGGTGAACTTTAGAAGCATTGAGAATTCCACTGTGAAATACTTGCTGGCACGACCTTTGCTTTGATCACTCCATTCGAAAAGGTTGATAACTAACGCGGGAAAATAATCATGCCGACGATTACAACTCAAGATGGATGTAGCCTCTATTACAAGACCTGGGGGCATGGCAGGCCCATCGTCTTAATCCATGGATGGCCCCTCTCGTCTGACAGTTGGGATGACACCGCCATGGCTTTGGCTGACGCAGGATATCGCACTATCGCTTACGATCGACGAGGATTTGGTCGATCTGAACAAACGTGGTCCGGTTACGATTACGATCGCCTCTCGGAGGACTTATCCGACCTAATCGAAGATCTCCAACTCCGAGAAGTCTCACTGATAGGCTTCTCTATGGGTGGGGGCGAGATTGCACGCTATCTAACACGGCATTCCGCCAAACGGGTTAAAAGTGTCGCACTCATTTCAACGGTACTTCCCCTGTTGCTCCAAACTCCCAACAATACAAGCGGAGTACCGAGCGCTGTCTTCGAAACGATGAAACTAGCCATCAATAAGGATCGACCAGAGTTCCTCGCAGGCTTTTTCAAGGAGTTTTACAATTGGGGACTCATGTCAGGACCGGTCAGCGGCGAAATGCTGGAATGGTCCAGGTCGATTGCAATGCAAGCAGGACTGAAGGCTTCCCTTGACTGCGTCGACGCGTTTTCGCAAACCGATTTTAGAACTGACTTCAAATCGTTCACCATTCCAACCCTCATCATTCATGGTTCGAGTGATCAAACCGTCCCTATCGATTTAACTTCACGGTGTACTGCGAAAGAAATCAAGCATGCGAACTTTCTCGAGTATGCTGGTGCGCCACATGGTCTGTTCGCTACTCACAAGAAACGTATGAACAATGACTTGATTTCCTTTCTAGGTGAACATCGCGCATCGGAAGGCTAACCGCATTTATAGTTGGCCGGTTTTTGACCAGGTAGCATGGAACAGGAACAGTTTTGAATAGCGGAACCCTGACCAACTGGCGACATTGCATAACTTTGGAATTTTGTATCCGCTTGGCACGACTGATGCAATGAATTGCATGTGTAATGACATCAACGTCAATTTGAAATTACCATTTACGATGAGGAATAGAACGATGACGACAAAAGAAGAAGTGCAGGGGAGTTGGAATCAGTTGGTTTGTGCCGTTAAAAGTAGGTATTCCCAAATCAGCGGCGATGATTTGGCCGGGATTCAGGGAAATGTTCAGCAATTGGCCGGCCTAATTCAGCGCAAGACTGGCAAGGCTCGCGAAGAGATTGATGAGTTTCTCCGAACGGCTAGCACAACCACCGCGAATACAGTTGGGATGCTTTCTGAAGCCGCCAATGACATGGCTACCAAAGCCTCGGAAACCATTCGCGAAGGCTACGATTATGCACGCGATGCATCGCGTGACGGCTTCAAAGCCGCCACGCAAACGGTTCAGCAACGCCCCGCAGAATCGCTTTTAGCTGCGTTGGGGATCGGGGTCGTGGTTGGCTTGATCGTAGGCGCGTCGCTGTTTGGCCGACGCTAAACCCATTCGAGACGCACGAAGCTAAGCACCTCGGCAACAATAGCCTAAAGTGATTCGTTGAACCGCGTGGGGATCGCCCGTCGCTTTAAAGCGCACGCGGCCCGATGGGCACGTGGTACAACGAAGAACGGATTGAGACCTTTGGATCTGCGAGTTCCCCTTAGAATTTGTGGCCGCGGTGAGGTCCGTTCACGCATTGCGTTAGTATTTCTGGTCCATCCTCCCGCATCAGGACCGTATGTTCAAATTGTGCTGAGAGTCGACCGTCGCGGGTCCGCACCGTCCAATTGTCTTTGGTATCCAGTTTGGTGAACCGAGTTCCGGCGTTGATCATGGGCTCGACCGTAAAGCACATGCCGGGTAACAATCTTTCTTGCTTGCTCTTTCGGTCCGGTACGTGAGGGATGTTTGGATACTGATGGAAGCGACGACCCAATCCATGTCCAACGTATTCCCTAACCACTGAGAAGCCACGTAAAGTCGCTTCCTCGACCACGTTGTCACCAATCACGCTGACCGGGCAGCCTGGCTCCAGAGCAGCAATGGCTCGATGCATAGCATCGAACGCACACTGAGTCACCCTCTTCCCCTCATCGCATACGACGCCAATCAAAAAGGTCTCCGATTGATCACCGTGCCATCCGTCCACGATGGAGGTAACGTCAACGTTGACGATATCGCCGGCTTTGAGAACATAGTCACCAGGAATTCCATGACAGATAACGTCATTCACACTCGTGCAACAGCTCTTGGTATAGCCCAAGTATCCGAGAGTGGCAGGCGTATGCTTGTGCTGGTGGGTGAAGTCAGTAACAAGTCGGTCGATTTCGTCGGTCGAGATTCCAGGTGCAACGTATTGACGCAAATAGTCCATGAGCTGAGCATTGAATTGCCCCGCAAGCCGCATCCCGTCACGTTGAATCTCAGTCAATTGAAGCTTGCGAATATTCTGCAGCATGCCTACCTCGAAACCGTCGCCTCTACGTAAGTGGATTCAAAAAACGGGCAGGCAGCCTGCCCTCATCATCAAACAGTGTAAACGTTTGTGTTGAGTTCTTCAAATGATCGAGCTCTACGACTCGAACATCTGACTAATGGATTTGTTGGAGTGGATTCGGCGAATCGCCTCGGCCAAAAGCGGTGCAACGGTCAGGACCTTTATGGTCTCCAGCCGTTTCTCGATTGGCAATGGAATTGTATCGGTGATCACCAAACTATTGATCGGAGCTTTTCGAAGGTTTTCGATAGCGTTTTCGCAAAGAACGCCGTGGGTCGCGGCCAAGTGAATCTCTTTGGCACCTGCTTTATGGACCAGTTGAGCGGCGCCGCAAATGGAACCCGCTGTGCTGATCATGTCGTCAAACATGAGGCAGATTTTGCCTTCGACTGGCCCGCCAATGATGTACTTCTGCTGTGTCTTTAGCGCGCTATCGCGTTGCTTGTCAATGATCGCAAGCTTTCCACCTAGTCGCTTGGCATGACCGATCGCCCGCTTAATACTTCCTTCGTCCGGACTGACCACGACGATTTCAGTTGGGTCAAACATACGACTCTTGAAATAGTCCGTAAAGACAGGTGCGGCATAAAGGTGATCGACAGGGACGTCAAAAAAGCCTTGAATCTGTGGAGCGTGCAAATCCATCGCGAGAACCCGATCGGCTCCAGCTCGCGTAATCACGTTGGCAACCAACTTGGCCGTAATCGGCGTTCTGCCTTCGTCCTTGCGATCCTGCCTGGCGTAGCCGTAATAGGGCATCACGGCCGTTATCCTCGCAGCGCTTGCTCGCTTGCAGGAATCGATCATGATGAGCAACTCCATCAAGTTGTCATTGACTGGCGGGCAGGTCGGCTGAATCAAATAAACGTCACGCCCACGCACATCGTCTTCGACTTTACAGTTGTTTTCACCGTCGGGAAACTTGTTCAATGTGATGGAGCCAAGATCCAAATGCAAAAAAGTGCAAATGTCTTTTGCCAATTGCGGATTCGCTCGGCCACTAAATATCTTTAACTCACGCATTGGTAACCCATCTCTCGCATTTTCGACTCGACCATTGCCATTTCATCAATCGTATTGATGCTCAGCGCTTCGCATGCCTTCAACACGGGGCGTGCGTCGACTTTCTTGCCGTGGTTTAGCAATAATTCCGGACAGTCCGTTAGATAATACTCTGATTGCGAATTATTGTTCTTGAGATTGTCCAAAGCCCACAAAAGACTTGACCGATCGAATAAATACGTGCTCATATTGACTTCGCCAATTTGACGCTGTTCAAGCGATGCGTCTTTGTGTTCAACGATTCGCAAAAACTGATTCTTCGAATCCCGAACGATTCGCCCCAATCCGTATGGATTGTCTTTGACCAAAGTACCCAGAAGGCAGTCAAACCCACCCCCTTCAAAGTCTTCAACCAATTCACGAACCGAACTGGCTTGAATCATCGGTGAATCCCCCGCCACAACCAAAACCGGGTTATCGCCTTTTTCAAGCTGTGGCTTGCACATGCGAACTGCATGGCCAGTGCCTAATTGCTCGGTTTGGATCGCAAAATCGACCCCCCGACCGGAAAGTTCATTTTTGACCAAATCGGCTCGATAGCCTACCACCACAATAATTTGTCGGATCCCCGCCGACTGCAACGCATCCAGAACCCAGTGGATCATGGCACGCCCTAAGACAGGAAAAAGTACTTTGGGCAATTCGCTCTTCATGCGAGTTCCCTTTCCGGCTGCCAGGACGACGGCTGTAGTTTCAGTCATTAACGGCTCCAATAATCAGCGACCCAGACAAAAATTCGCCGAATTTGACACTGGTTGGAAAAATTCGGCTCCATTCAACACATCTTGCCAAAGATCTGGAAAGCTATCCAGGGCACTGAGGCTGAGAACCCCCAACATTGACGAATTTGGCAAATTTCGTTACTGTTCTTCCTACTAAGACGCGCTGCATGGGCTTTCATCGATTCTTGCGCCCGTCTAAAACAAAATCTCGTGCCAACCGCTCCCACACCCCTATCGATCAGAAAGTACTCTTAATGGCCGGAACCGAACGACAACGTGAACTTCGCAAACGTAGACACCGTTCCAAAAAACTGGACAACCTACACAAGAAGTGTGAAAAGGCGAATAAGACTGAGAAAGCCGCCATCGTTCACAAGCTCCGTCGATTGAGCCCAGGTGCTGAACAACTCATCCAAGCTTGGAAGCTTGCATAAGTACGAACGGCAAGAGGAGAATTACCACGTAGTAGCGTGTCTACGAAACGCTAGGGCGAGCGGAAGATATAATACTACCAGGCCAAGCCACCGTGTGGCACGCCCAAAGCGATTAGCGATGGGCGTGGGAAGTGTGGCAAAGGACTCTAGCGATTCACCACGCCCTTCGTACCTCAGAGCGTGCCACCCAGTTTATAGATAGATTTCAAACTGCCCTTCGCCTAGGATGTCCGCCTTGGAATCGCGGGCCTACGTGTGTACCGGTTTATTCGCAGCACAGATGCTTGAATAATCCGATCAATCGTTGGAAGCCTTTCCGGTATCGCTCCCGTACGGGGGATTACCCGACTAATCCTCAACAATTCAATCCGTAGAGTTTGACTCGCTCCACGTATAACATACCTTTCTTCTGGCGGGCCATCTTTGGAACGCTTGCTGATCGCTCAGCTTTAGTGCCCCCGAAGTTGTCTGAAATCATGGCGATGAAATCAGATGACTTGCGCGGGAGTTTATTATGTTCTTCACGTTCGGCTACGCCGAAATACCTGTCGGAGGGTAACCCCATGAAAAATTTCGCCATGAAACTAAAACGCTTTTTGAAGAGTGAAGACGGACCAACTGCCGTGGAATACGCGGTTATGCTCTCTCTCATTATCGTTGTTTGCCTAACCGCCGTAACAAGCATCGGCAAGAACGCAGGCAGTACGTTTACCAACGTTGCTAATCAGCTTGGAACTTCCAGCTAATCGATTCGGAGCGTTCCTTTGATTATTTGGATTTTCGGCTTCTCGCTACCTGTGCGTGCGAGAAGTCGAACAAGCCACTAATCCAAAGACCTCAACATTAACGCCGCGCGAACCAATTGCGTGATCGAACGGACGAAGCATCGCGGGGAGTCCATTCAGTTCGAACAAATCCGTTTCGTTGCATGCGACATCGACTTCGCAAAGCGGATACGGGGTGTGGTGCACTTGCCCTTTGAGTACCCGCCCTTTTGTGTTGACCGAAAAAAGCAAATAGCGTTCGGCTAAAAAAAACTCCAGTGTGCCCGGCTGTGCATACGAAATATCGGTCTTGTACGAATACTTGAACCGACTCTCGGTTAAGTCCTTTCTTGGCTGCACTCTATCAGAACGATAGTCGATTGTCCGACTGTCTTCATACGTAGCCCGCATCGATGCATGTTGATACGGCAGATGAAATAGAGTTCTCGCCGCCCAAACTGCAATCGGCTGGTTGCAATCCAGTGACAGGAACCATACTCCCGGTGTACCAGCTTCGTCAAACACGTAGGTTCGCAGATTGAGTTCCAGGAAGTGCGATATCCAAGGCAAGGAAGGAGTCCCACGGAAACGTATGTCCTTCATAAAAAAGGGAACCACCCCGATAAATGCGTCCCCTTGAAAGCAATCAACAAACAAGCCAACTGGTAACAGACTTTGAATGAGCTCAGGTTCCATCCGCCAATGCAAGAAAAGCAAATCGTTCCAACTTTGATACATCAATGCGGATCCCACAGGTCGCTGACGAAGTGCAAGCCTCTGTTCTTCGCTTGGATATTGCAATTTAGTCTCCCCGTTTAACATGAGTTGAGTTGAGGTGGCGTACGTTACTTGATTACTGCCATTCCGTATGCGACCAAGCCATTCGCGGCCGCCGCGGCAAAGACCGAGGCCGCGAGTGCAACGTAAAAACTCGCCCCTTGATGCAGCATGCCTGCCATCAAAGCGATGAACAAGAGGGTCGGCAAAATGAACCAAAACGTCGCCATCAAATAGGCGATTAACTCGACGGTCGTCGCTTGGTCGATCTGATAACGCGTTACAATGACCAGCAACGTAATCCAAGGTATTGCGCTGATCAGGCCTCCCCACCGGGGAGAGCTTTTCGAAAGCTCCGCAACCAACGTAAAAACAACTACCGCAATAACAATCTTCGCAAAAAACAACATACCGCATTCCAAATCGACAAACGCAAATGCAACCAACGGAAACTTGGGCAATCCCCTGCCGTTCAAAAATCGAAATATCCTACTGCGATTGACGTTGCGACGCTACACGGTGGCAAGCTCGTTTTTATCTCGATTGGAATTACAGCAAGTAGCCTGGGGTCGCCACGAAGCGGCGCACCCCCGGAGAACGGCCCCTGAGTTGCCTCAACTTGGTTATGATAGAATTCACTAGGAAATAAGAAAGGTAAAGGTCAAACATGTCGCGTTCCAATCAAAGATCCATTGACCAACGGCGGGCCTTCCTGATCGCTTCTGCGACCGGGTTGGCTGGACTCCCGTTTGGGATGCCTAAACCCTTGCTGGCATCGAACGACAAACCCGCAACCAAGAACGGCGCAGCCAAGAACGGTGGTGGAGGCCAAGCCAAATCGGTCATTCTTTTCTTTTTATGCGGTGGTTCCTCACACATCGACATGTGGGACTTGAAGCCCGAGGCGCCATCTGAATATCGAGGTCCCTTCGCTCCAATCGCGACATCCGCCAGCGGCGTCATGGTGGGGGAGCATCTGCCTCGGATCGCCAAACAGATGCACCACTTGGCGGTGATTCGATCGGTCTCCGGCAGTGTCAACACGAATGATCACCATGCAGGTTACTACTATCAGTTGACAGGTCACGTTCCCGATCCAACTTTCCAGTCTCAGGGAAACGATCGTCGGCCTTATTCCGATGACTGGCCCTTCATGGGATCCGTCGTCGGATCGCGCCGCCCGCTCCATCCGAGTTTACCCAACGTGATGACTCTGCCGCATATGCCGAGCAAGGCCCCTTACACGCGCCCCGGACAATTCGCAGCTAGGCTGGGGGTGGAGTTTGATCCGTTGTACGTGCATGGAAGTCTGGACGAACCGTTGAAATTTCAAGCTCCGTCGCTAGTGCTCGCAGGTGATGTTACAACGGAACAGTTGCAATCGCGGAAGAAGCTTTTAGAAAAGTTAGATAGCGCGCGTCGCGAATTCGGCGGCGTGGAGTCGGTGCAATCTTGGAAACAGCACCAGCTTCGATCGATCGACCTGATGATGTCCTCGAGTACAACTACGGCATTCGATGTGGCCAGCGAACCAGAATCGGTTCGCGACCGCTATGGAAAGACCGTAAATGCGATGAGTTTGCTCTTAGCTCGTCGATTAGTCGAAGCGGAAGTTCCATTCGTAACGGTTTTTTGGAAAGAGAACGAAGCCATCGCCGACAAATGCAAGAGCGCAGGGGGATGGGACACGCACGGCAATAACTTTGGCTGTCTAAAAGAGAATTTACTGCCTGAATTCGATCAAGCCTTTTCGGCCTTGGTCGACGATTTGCACCAACGCGGCTTGTTGGACCAAACCTTGTTGATGGTCACCAGCGAGATGGGGCGCAAGCCCAAGATTGGCGATCCGCGGTCGGGCGGACCAGGCGGTGCAGGTAGGGATCACTGGACTCATTGCATGAGCGTGGTGATGGGGGGCGGTGGGGTTCGCGGTGGCCAAACTTATGGTTCGAGCGACCGTTATGCAGAATATCCAGCCGAACATCCCGTAACACCAGCCGATCTCACCAAGACGGTATATCATGCCATGGGTATCGAAGATCTTCATGCCCGCGACGCACAGGGACGACCCTACAATCTGCTCGACGAAGGCAAGCCCATCGCTCCACTTTTTGGTTGAGCTTGCACGGTGGTCCCCACCGTGCTAAACCAGTCCATTTTTGCAGTTAAGAATTTGGTTGGCGTTCAATGGGAGGACGAGGCTCCTGCCGACCAATCTGAAAGGCCAGATCGCAGACCTGATAAGCCAGATCGCAAAGCGGAACAAAACTCGCAGTGCTTAGACTCAATAAGATTCTCTTGGCGACGAATCGTCTCCCTTGGGTTGATTTTTGACTGCTAAATTGGATGCACCTTCTTGCAGGTCGCTCATTTGGTTTGTGATTTCTTGAAGTCGAGAGCTTACGAGCATTAATTCATCGTGCAGCGTTGAAAAACCGCGTTCTTTTATCAGTTCTTTTTGGCTTCCTGTTTTGGCTTCCACCTGTGCCTCTTCCATACTCGTGATAATTACCCCTGTAAACAGGTTCAGCATGATCATTGTCCCAAGGAGAATAAACGAGATGAAGTAGATCGTCGCAACCAGAGGGCGTGCATGGGAAACACGACGTCCCTCAGCTAGCACCTTCCAAGCGTCATCGTAGGCCACTTCGGATCCAAGCACTTGCGTATCGCGGACTTCGTTCCAGCCCTCCAGTGTCAGAACCTGAAACAACGTCGACGCCGTTGAATGAAGACTTCCAAATCGGATAGGGTCGTTCTCGCTAAACATCACAGTTCCGATAACGGAATAGATATAGAAGTGCAAACCTAAGAGAATCCCGATGTAACCGAGCGAAGGTATCGATTTGAGCAACGCGCTCACCAAAAGACGAAGCCTCGGAAGAACGGTAATCATTCGAAGAGCACGCAGAATGCGAGCCATTCGAATCACGGCGGCAGAGTGCATGTTCAACGGCAGCAGACACACCGAAAGAATAATGCAGTCGAATACATTCCACGGTTCGAGAAAAAAGGACCAAGGTTTATTTCCGCAAGCGATAATTTTCAATACGATTTCGACAAAGAAAACAAACAAAATGAGATTCTGGGCGACTTGAAGTATGTCGCCCCAAAAGGTCCCATCGCTGCATTCAGGATAGGTTTCTGCACCGGCAAAAATTCCAGAGAGCACGATCAGCGAAATAATGAATCGACCGAAACCAGCCGATGTAGTGAGTCGACGACAAAACTGAACCATTGCAGTGTCTCCCGCGATAAGCACGATTACCATTGGCACCGATGGATTCAGGCAAACATCGAATCCAAAACTTGTTTCCGACCGGATTGTAGTCAACGCCACCAACTTAACAACTTGCTATGCAAAGTGATTGGCAAAATCTCGGATTTGTAAGGACGCTTAGGCGGGCGGCGGAATAGACTTTTGCGTATTGTCATGCAGCCATTCCATCATTCTTGTTGGTAGGTCCGCATGGTCGGAACGAGTCATGCTCCAAAGGTCTTCGGTGCTCGTCGGACCGTCCGCGAGTGTCAAGGACATGGGGGCCAACAGCATTTTGGCTAAAGCAAAGATCCTTCCTTTTGCTTGCTCCGATTCTTGGCTTTGTTGAGCCAATCCAAGTATCAACGACGCGATCTCGTGCATTGATGTGTCTCTGGGGACGGGCAGAGTTGGTGCCGGGATATGGATGTCGATGATTTCACTAGCGATCTCGCAAGGTTCGCGTTGTTCGATCACTGCCAGCGAAAACATTAGGTTTTGTAGAAAACTGCGGTATTTGGGATGTGCCTGATTTGCCGGTAAAAAGATGATATCGAGTTCCCCACCTTGTTCCGCCGACCTTTCGAAGGTCCGTCTTCCGCTAGCGGTTTGCTCCAGCCATCCCCGATTAGCCAGATACGATTGCAATTGCTCGATACGGATCGCAGCCAACAGGGAGAAAATACTTCGCGTGTTCATGTTTTAGTGGATACCTTAGGGAATCTGGTGCGTTGGACCATTTCGGTCAGCGCATCCTCGATATTTTGGGTCCTCCTCGCGATATCGCACAAAGGACTTGCAAGCAACTCGGAACGAAGCAACTGGCGTTGCGATCGGTGGACGCTTCGATTGTCCGCAATTTGTGTAACCGCCTCGACGTACTCGCTTGGTGAATTGGCAATCCATGCGTTCTTTTTGAGTGAATTTAGGATACTTGCTACACCCCGCCCGCAAGATCGCTCGCCCAATAAGGTCACTACAGGAACCCCCATCCACAGGGATTCCAAGGCGCGACCCGGCGAGCCCATCGGAAAAGCGTCGAGTGCAACATCGAGTTTTTGATAGACATGAAAATCTTCCTGTGCCGTTTTGACGACGGGAAATCGAATTCGACTTGGTTCAATTGACTGCCTCGCAATCTTTGTCCGAATTTCCTCTTGGAATGCAGCGTCTCGGAATGCTGGCCCGATGAATACAAGTTCCGCATCGACGACACTAGATAAAATCGTTGCTAGAGTCGCCGCGAAGACTTCGGTCAGGGTCTCGGGCAAGCCAAGAAAACCACAAGAAAAACGGGAATCCGTTTCCACTTGTGCGATTTTCAAGTCCAGCGAACAGGGAGGAACGTAGCCGTAAAGCGAGTGGGGAAACCGGATCACTTGCTCCGTGAAATAATCCTCAGACTCTGGCGGAATAGTAATGGCGTCCGCCCAAATGAAGTCCATTTCGTTTAAGCCAGATGTCATCGGAGAGGCGCACCACGACGCTTGAATGGGTGCAAGCTTCATCGCGAAAACTCTTAATCGAGTTTGATGGCCATGACCAATCGTATCGATCAAAACATCGAGCTGGCCCGACCGTATCAAAGCGGCAAACTCGTCGTCTGACAATTGTGCAGTTTCCACAATTTGGTGGGCGGTCGACGAAAGCCCTTCAGAAACTACTCCGAATTTCGTTTGATCGCAATAAAAAGTCCATTCGAATCGCAAAGGATCTTGTTGAGAAAACGCGGATAGGAGCCAGTCGCAAAGTCCACGCGGCTGCAGCGAGCCACAAACGATTCCAATACGAAACGGATGATTCCCCGCTTGGCCTTTGGGCACTGTCAAAGGCTTTGCATTGGGCTCGGAAAGCGAAAGGGCCCATCGCTTGGCTTCGGCGAGTAGTCTTTCGGGTGACGCATGCTCGTAGTGAGTCAACAAACGAAGCCATTGGCTATGCAATGCGCATGTCGGTGGTTGAATGGCAAACGCGTGGTCTAGGCATAGCAAGGACTCCGTGATTCGCCCCTTCGCGAAATTGAGATCCGCAATCTGACAAAGCAAATCAGGGTGGTTTGGCGAGACGGCAATGGCCTGCATTAAGCACTCCATGGCTTTGCCAAACTCATAGCAAAACTGGTGGCCTTTGGCTTTGCGACTAAGGAAATCGAGGTCGTTTGGAAACGCACCACATGCAACTTGGTAGTTCTCGCATGCGGCTTCCCAGTCGCCGGATGCTGTCAATGCCTTTCCTTTGTTGCGAAAAGCCAAATAGGCGTCTTTCGGTGGGCAGCCCGGCAGTTTCAAAGCTTGGTCGAAAGCCCAAATGGATTGCTCCCAATCTTTCGTAGCTGCGAAGCAATTCCCTAAATTGTTGAGGGTACCGCTTTCCGGTTTTATTTTGAGACAATGCTCATAGGCGTTTCTCGCTTCGTCGAACCGCTTCAGGTCAAAGAGCACGTTTCCAAGATTGAAAAAACCTGCCTCAACGTCAGGCGCAAGTTGGGTAACCTGCGAAAAGCACTCCATGGCCAATTGCGAAAAGCCTCTTTGTTGCGCCGCCACCCCAAGGTCGAAATGACACCGAGGATTTCCAGGGGATTCCTCGACGCTCTGGAACAATGGCCCCAGCTCCGAAGCAATTCCTTGCGAATTTCGATATACTTGATAGTGCGGCATTGATCTTTCCTGGTTCCTCACTGGGAAGTATAGTTTAATTATTATTTTTCAAATGCTTAGAGTTCTGGTTCCTGGAATTGTCGATCCTAAAACCGGTGCTGATTTCGGGGCGATTTTGAACCTCCGTCGCAGATCGCAACCCAATCCGAATTTGAACCAAAAACAGAATTTGCTTCCGTTTCATTTTTGTCCAAAGGGACAACCATGTTTGAATTCCTTGAGAGCATCCTTTTCGAGCTAAAGAATATCCCAGGCCTTTCGTTTCTAAAGAACATTCATGCTGCTCTGGCTGTCAAGAGCTCACGCGCTCGAAGCAAACTACAAGCCATTCGCAACAAAAAGAACGATTTCTCCAAGATGTCCAAACGTGTCGGCAATATGGCCCGGTCGGACAAAGGGTCGAAACGCCGAAACGACTAGTTGATTGATTCCAGGTTAGCGTATTCTCATTAGGGAAAATAAATGGCTGGCGCGAGTTTGCATGAATTGCATGGACCCTTAGGCGCTGACGCGATTTTTCGGCGTCTCAAAGGGGCTGACCAACTGGGGCGCCCGTTTGTTTACGATCTCGAGGTGCTGAGCCCAAACGATGACCTATCGCCATACGACGTTGTTGGAAAGTCGATGTCGGTCGAAGTGAAAACCAACGATGGCGGCAAACGTTTTTATCACGGCATTATCGGTAAGTTCCTGAATGTGGGGAAATCGGGTGGCTATCAATTGTACGAGGTGCAGCTACGGCCATGGATTTGGTTGATGTCCCATTCGCTTGACTCGCGAATCTTTCAAGAGCTCACGATTCCGGCAATTGTAGAAAAAGTCTTTAAGGACAAGAACGGATTTTCAGACTATCGTTTAAAACTGAACGGGTCCTATGCCAAGCAATCCTACTGCGTTCAGTACCGCGAGTCGGACTTGGACTTTGTAAGTCGATTGCTCGAGCAGGAAGGAATGTACTACTTTTTTGAACATGAAGAGAGCAAGCATACTTTGGTCTTGGCGGACTCCCCCTCCTCGCACAAGAGTATCGCCGGAGACGGTACGTTGCTATTTCGTCCGCCCGACGTCGCGTCAGGCGATGAGCAAGTCACCAAGTGGCAACACCATGTTGCTGTTCAGCCAGGTAAGCTTGTGCTTAGGGATTTTGATTACAACAAGCCGAACGCCAATCTTGAAGTCCGTTTAAACGCGGATCGGCGGCATCCCCACTCGGGGCTAGAACTGTATGACTATCCAGGTGACTACTCCGCCACCACAGACGGTGATCGGTACCTTAAGATTCGAAAAGAGGAGTTTGATGCAAAGTACTCTCAAATCGAAGGCTATGCGCGAAGCAACCTATTGGGTACTGGATTGCAGTTCAAGTTGGCGGAACATCCGCGGGAAAACGAAAACGCAAGCTACACCGTAGTCTCCTCGACCGTCGAAGTTACTTCTGGAGAGGTTGAGCGATTCACGTCGAAGTCGGAAAACCGATCCGAGTTGCGTTTCGTCGCGATTCCAAAGGAGCATACTTATCGACCTCCCCGCGAGACCGCTTGTCCTGTGATCGCTGGGCCTCAAACCGCAATGGTGGTCGGCAAGAGTGGAGAAGAAATCTGGACCGACACAATGGGGCGGATCAAGGTTCAGTTCCCTTGGGACCGAGAGGGGGAAAACGATGAAAGCAGTTCTTGTTGGATCCGTGTGTCGCAAAGCTGGTCCGGCAAAGGTTGGGGGGCGATGCACATCCCCCGCATTGGACAAGAGGTTATCGTTGAATTCTTGGAGGGGGACCCGAATCGCCCGCTCGTAACCGGCAGGGTTTATAACGCGGACCAAACCGTACCCTACAAACTGCCTGAATCTGCAACTCAAAGTGGGATCAAATCGCGAAGCACGCCAAAAGGCGATCAGAGCACATTCAACGAACTTCGATTTGAAGACAAAAAAGGCGAAGAAGCTATTTACTTCCATGCGGAAAAGAACTTCGACCGCATTGTGGAAAACAATGACACTTTGAAAGTTGGTTTTGAAAAGAAAGACAAGGGAAACCAGTCCATTGCAATTTTTGGGAATCAGGACCTCAAAGTAGGCACCAGTGAAAGCAACGGGTCGCAAACCGTAGATATCTGGAAGGATCAAACAGAAACAATCCAAACGGGCGATCGCATAACCAATATCAAGAAAGGATCCGATACGCTAACGATTGCAGTAGGAAATCAAAAGATTGATATCCCTACAGGACAATGCGAGATAACCGCCGGCAAAAAAATTGTTCTTACCGTCGGGGCGAGCAGTATCGAAATCAGTCCCTCCAAGATTGTGATCAAGTCGCCGCAGATATCCGTTCAGGCAGATATGAAAGCAGAAGTCAAAGGAACGATGACCGACGTCATCGGCAGTGCGGTGCTCAAGTTGGAAGGTGGAATCGTCAAGATAAACTGATTCCTTTCCACAGCAACCTTTTCAAGGAAGATCCTATATGCGAATCGCGATCATCGCTAAAACAGGGCCCGCAGCAGGCCGACGAATTGTTCTTCGAGGCGGCCAAGTGGCCAGAATCGGAAGAACGGAATGGGCCGATTTCGCATTTCCCGAAGATCCAGCAATGGCGGAAATACACTTTGCAGTTCATTGCGGTGTCCACAGCGCCATGATTCAGGCGTTGGCTGTCGACCGAGAAACGCGTGTTAACGGCAGTGCCATGGAAAAAGGGATCCTTCACCATGGCGACTTGGTCGATGCGGGATCAAGCCAGTTCATTATCAATGTAGAAGACGTTGCGATAACTGCAGATGCAAGTCGACCGGAAGGTTCATCGAGCGCAGCGGTTTCCGAGTCTTCCAACGAACATGAAACACGAGAAATTGCCGAATACATAGGCTTGTCGGAGGCGGGAATTGAGCTAGCCCGGACTTCTTTGGATCCGACGCGATTTGGTGATGTATTGGTGCAATCCTCAATGCTGCAGGACGCTTTGCGTTGGTATTCCCACACGATGCCAAAGCCAAAGGCTGTTTTGTGGGCTTGTCGTTGCGTGGAAGCGAACATGCAGTCGGCCGCGGATCCGGTGCAACGAGCCGCCTATCGAGCGGCTGTGCAATGGGCGAACGATCCCAATGAAACGAATCGCTCCAACGCAGCTCTGCTGGCCGAAGCGTCTCGGTATGAGGGAGTAGGCGGAATGTTGGCAGCAGCGGTTGGATGGAGCGGCGGTAGCCTTGGTCCAAGCAATCAGCCGGACATCCCACCGGATGATCGTTTGACCGGTCGATGTGTCTGCTCCACGCTGATCGTTGCCGACAGTCTCGAAAATCCGGCCGACTCACCCAAGCGACTCCTTGGGTTCATCGAGCGTATTCGCAAAGCCAGCACTCTTCCTCCTCCAGCCTAGACGGTCCCTTTGAGATGCCCAATCGAGCAATTAAACCGGCGGCGCTGCGAGAATCCTGGCGCCCAGATTCCGCAAGCGCAGAAAAAATCTCCAATCGGCGACGAATCCTGAAGCAGCTTTCGTTTACCGGGGGACTCGCAATCCTAGCCTGCGTGTTTGGCTATCTGCTGTTCGGCCCATTCTTTCACCCAAGGACTCGATTGTTTTTCTTGACGGCTGGATCGTATGACATGGCGGATATCGATGCCATTCCGTACTTTCAAGAAGACGCAGTTCGCTTTCTTTCCATCGATGGCGCTTTCCGGCGGGAAGATGCTTCCAATGAATTCTTTCTGATGGAATCTCCAGACGTAGTGCGGACGTCCATAGGTCGAATTGCAGAGGGTGTCACTGAGAAATCCGATGTTGCCTTGATCAGTATGAGTGCACATCCAATGCTTGTTGGTCCGAGACCCTTTTTGCAATGCACCAACTTCAACCGAACTAGCCCCGAGCGAGGCTCCTTCTCGATGGAGGAATTGCTGGATCGACTCGATCGTATCTCGGCCGGAACAATCGTCGTTTGTCTTGATATTGGCCATTCGAGTCTTCAACATTTCAGCAATGTCGATCGCGACAATTTTTTGGTCTCAGTTCGAGACTTGCTGAGATCGCGAGCAAATCCAAACCTTTGGATGATTGTCTCTAACTCTTCGTCGGAAGGTTCCTATGCGTCCATGGAACTACGTGCTTCGGTATTCTCATTCGCAGTCACCAATGGCTTGCTTGGAGCAGCGGATCTCAATCACGACTCAGCCATTGATTTGGATGAGTTCTATCGCCAGATAGTTGGCTTCACACAATCGCATGTGGAGCGTGAGTCAGGTGGAAACACACAACAAACTCCCGTTCTGTTTGCGACTGGAGCCAACAGGAACATCCCTCTCAATACTCGGACGATCGCTAGCGCACCGCGTCACGCGGTGCATTCCACTTTGCTAACTTATGTTCCGCGCCTTTGGGGCGGGGCCAGCAATGACAAGCCGAATGTTGCATCCGCAGACGAAAAGGACGAAAAGGCACAGGCCGAAAAAAACTGGTTAACCTCGTTGGTTGTCAAGAAGTCAGATCGGGTTAAAGAGCGGGCGCTAGAAGAATTAGAAGACAACATCAATTTCCTTCCAACGTTTTTGGGGAAACGTGTCAAACAATCGATTGGGCTCGGCGAAGAGGCGACATCGGAACCGATAGGCGGAAAGTCCAAAACAGACACATCCCAAAGTTCTTCCACAGCCGCGGTGGAATTGGACAAAACCAATAGCGACGCTAGCCAAACTTCGCAGGAACCTGATGACCTATCCGGCTCAAAAGGGGTCGAATTATTGGTTCAGACAACGCCAGACCTCTCCCGATTGGGAGCCGCGAACCAGTCGAACGAACAACTCTTGCAACTCGCTTGGCAGTTATGTGAGAATTTGGAAAAAGCGCAAAACAGCGAGATGCGACCGATGGATCTTGCGCCTCATGCGTGGGGCGAGTTCATTTCCTACCTGCATGGGATTGAGCAGCGACAGCGAACGGATGCTATCGTAGATTCCAAGAACCTCCGCCTACAATTGACCGCGGAAATTGTCGGTAGCCTTCAATTCTCGACAACGCATCAGGCCAGGGTGGGCACGATGATTAAGCGAGTTGCAGCGCAGATGCCTAACCTAACGCTACCGCGGTTGGCACTTCCCAGCGTTGGACTCGTGGAGAGCTTGGCGAACTTTGGCAGCCCGACCATCTCAAACACCCTCGCGGCTCAGATAAAGCAGTTCGACACCGCGATTAAAATGGAGTCTCCTGAATTGCATGATCGATGGCTCGCACAACTCCCCGACGAACTCTCCAATCAATACATTGAATTCTTTTGGGCCCGACAATTTTCGTCTCGACCATCGTCCCCTTGGGGTATGAAGCGTCGTATGCTTGGGCTTTGGCGTCAATTCGAGCAACTTTCGTATGACCCTTTCAATTCGAACGTGAGCGTTCAACAGGATTTGTTGTCGACGCAACAGCGCTTGCTGGAAGCGACTCGAATCGCGATGGACCAGATTGGTTCCGATTGGATGAACCGGTGCCTGCAAGCGATGGACCAAACCGAGCAGACCATTAAGTCGAGTTCCGTCAAACAGAATCAACTGCGACAAGCATTGCAGTCCCGAAACCAAAGGCTGCTTGAGTTGCCATCGATTCTCCAATGGCGAGAAATTGCCGTTAGTCGGCTTGGAAATCATCAATTTGACGAGGATATCGAGAAAACACTGGTCAGCCTAACCGATTTATGTGAGTTGCTACAAAAGCGGGAAGAGTGTGCTCTAAGTGATGTAGTTCGTTGCCATCGCTTACTAGAGTCTTCGGTCAAACGTGTGCAAAGCCACTGGCTAGAAGAGACCAATAATTTGCTTGCTGGAAGTTCAACGCAAAACGTTTCATCCAACTGGATCGTTGACTCTTTGTTGGCCACCTCGCTCGTTCGAAGCCCGCTTCGAAGTCGCCTAATCGTGCTTCCGATTGCGACAACGACACCAGCGGAATCCATTATGGATGTCGATTCAAGACTTCCTAGCCTTTCGCCTAACCTTGCGGACGGCAAGGTCCGTCGCGAACAGATTCGATTCGAGATCATGGCTGCACGAATTGCAGGAATGACTTTGAATTCGCCTCTGCAACTGAATGTACTGGGCCAGAACAATGAACCGGAAGTCGACATCACAGCGAGCCAAACTGCCGTCGCTATCGATCGCTTCTACCGCGATCTAGCGGATCGAATCCGCGTTGCGGAAGAGGAAATCGATGGTTCGTCAACCAACGATACCGCGTCTTCCCAATTGATTCGGCTACGCCTTGCGGACCAGTCGCTTCGTATGCTTTCGCCGTTGGACTCTCACGATTTCAACGGCAAGCTTTTGGAGGACAAACTTTGGCGAATCGAATTCTTCCATTGCGTCCAAAGCAAGCAGAGAATTACCCAGAGGTGTTTTCATGATGCATTGCCGCTAGAGGTTCCGTTTCTACGCAACGCGACGGAACGGATGTCGCTGGCGGCCAACGCCTTGAACGGCGTGCAGCAAGTCTATCCGCGGCAAGGTTCTCGACTCAATGTTCGCGGTACATCGTCCGTTTCGCTGACGGCGGAGCCGCAATCCACCGGAGAAATTGTTTTCAAAAACGTTGGAAAAGCGATCAACAAGGCCTGGGTTCTTGTCGATTTCGATCCCGACTTGTTGGAGTTACAAGGTCCATCTGGCGTCCAATTCTATCCAGTTCGGTCTATCCCGCACACGATTGAGGATGCACGTCGCAAGGCAGAGCAAAATTTGATTGGCGAGATTGCTGCGGGAGCAACTTCGCGGGATGGAACCAGCAACCTTTTAGAAGCCCGCAAACGACTGAGTTCGTTGCAGTCGGCGATGATTTATCCCATGGATCCGTTAGCGGCAATGATCGCCCCAACAATGGGACTGGCCGCCGGCCAAGAATTTACGCTCCCATTCAAGGTAAGCCGCATTGGACTTGGCCCTTCACAGACCAAGTTGGTTTGGAAGTTAGTAGGAGACGACGAGTATGTTCGACACGAGGTAATGATCCAGTTGCCGGAATCCGAAAAGCTCCAGTTGTTGGCCGACGGTTCGCCCAACAGTTGGGCACCCACCCACGAAGGAATTGTTCTCTATCCCTGGCCAAACCGTCCAACCGACTTTCGTTTCGGGTTGCGAAATGATAGTGGAAAGTCTCGTGTTCTTTCCGCTGAGTTGATAGCGTTGATGGAGCGAAAAGACATCACCCTTCCAGACGGATTTTTGACTTCCGTTGCTTCCCAAGAGATCGCGAATAATCTTGGAGAGACCAAATTGATCGCCACCATACCGGAGTTGACGTTGTTGGCCAAATCCGAAACGTTTTGGCTGCCGTTCCAACCTTGGATGGAACGAATGGACGCGGCGGCTATCCCTCCGGCAAAAGACGTACCCGCCAAACCCATTGCGACCGAACACGGCACCGTCGTAGTGTTCACCGATAAGACAACTAGCCAGAAGTTTTGGCGTCGAATCGATACTCGCGTTCGTCATCCTCGCAGTTATGTCGAGCCCACAGTCAGCTTTGATGCCAACTCCGAACGAGTCGATATTCGGTTGAAATCGACTCAATCTGAGTCCATACCACCAAATGGGGTTGCTGTTGTAGGACGCATCGTGGAACCACTCCCTCGCGGAACGGAGATGAGGCTCGAAGGAACGGTTTTGGAACGCGAGACTGCCTTGCTCTATTGCCAAGTGCCATCCGTGGGGCCCCGAGAGTTAACTTTTGAATTGGATGTCGATGGTTTTCCTCGCGCATTCGTTTTGAAAGTTCCTTGTTGGCGTACCAGAACGGATATTCCCGTCGCGTCGGATTTCCAGAGGATTGAGATCGTTGACCCGATTGCGGGACTGAGCATCGGCCCGAAAGACAATTCTCAGAAAGTTCATTTGAAAATCGATGCGATTCCTGGGTCGTTTGAGACGAAACGTGATTTCGTCGAAGTCGGTTGGGATCTAGATCGAGATCGCGAATTTGCAAACGAAACGACTTTGAAGTTTGCGGCGGATCGCCAAGTTGAATTAGTGATCAATGCTATTGTCAACGGACATTTATCCATGACGGCCAAAGTGAGTGATATCGTTGTGGAGTTAGCACCACCCACACTTAAGAACGAACGAGTCAATTTATTGGCCAAATTGTCCTCGGGCGGCGAAATCGTTTGGAGCAATCCGATCGAGATGATTGCCGACTCCGACGCACCCACGATCACTGGAGTCGAGATTATGCCAGGCACGACGTTCGCGCAGGGCGTCGACTTGGAATTACGTATTGGGGTCGATGACGCCAAACTAAGTGGAATTGGAAAGGTCGAGGTCTTGATGGATTCCAAGGGAATTGGGAAATTTACGGAAGCCGCAGGCGTACCGAAAGGATGCGACCGGCAATCCGATGGAGCATGGACCATCACACTTCCAACCAAAGACCAATTGCCTGGCAGATCCACCTTGATGGTCCGCGCAACCGATCGAGTAGGTAATCAAAGCGAAATCTCGAAAACCGTTCTCTCGATCATTTCCGAACAAGAGTCGCAAGACCGACTCAAGCTCGCGGTGCAAGAACTGACGGGGTCCGTCGTTTATTCGGACAACCCACTGACCAATGCAAAAGTGACACTGGAAGACGAAAAGGGGGCCATCGTCCAGCGAACCAGCACCGACGTTCGTGGAATGTTTCGATTGCCAAATGTTCTAGTCGGAAAGTACAACATCGTTGCCATTGGGGTCTTGAAAAATCGGCCACGCAAGGCCGAGCAAAGGGTTGAGATTGCTGCCCCACCAGCACCTCCACCGCGACTACGTCTAATAGCCAAGTAGTCCTTGCATTCGTGGTTGTCGCAACGCATGCCTCTGGCTCTAAGCCTTACGCGAGGGGTTCTGACCAACTGTTCGAGAGGGATGGTAAGAGGAGGGTCGTTTGAAATCTACCTACTACAAACTGGGTACCTCCGAGCGTGTCATCCAGTTTACAGGTAGAATTCAAACTGCCCCTCGCCTTAGTACTTACTCCATTTCACCAGCGGGTGCCGCTTGATCAAGTTGCCGATACTATCCACGTCAGAAGACCACAGCGTTGCACCATCGATTCCATCGAATTTGGAAGGATTGCGATTTCGAATCACGGGCATGACGTGCACCGGATGCGCGGCCGGTATTCAACGCGCTCTTGAGGCGCGTACCGATGTTACTTCCGCGAGCGTGAGCTTTGCATCGGGCGTGGCTGAAATCGTTGGACGCGATCTAAAGCCCGCATCGGTTATTGCGACCGTTGAGGGACGCGGCTTCCAAGCGGAATGGATACCGACTAACGAGAATGGAAACGACCAAAGCGATATCGAACGACAGCAACAATCCAACGAACGCACATGGCGTCATCGAGCGATTGTCGGAATTGGGCTTTGGGCGCCCTTGGAGACGCTTCACTGGACCGCAACCGCCATGCACTGGCACGGCCCTTGGATGCCTTGGACTATGTTCGCGGGCGCATTGGTGATTATCCTGTTTGCCGGTCTCGAATTCTACAGATCGGCTTGGAAAGCAGCGGTTCGTGGAACGACGAACATGGATACCCTCATTTCTATCGGTGCGACGACGGCCTTTGTCTACTCCACCCTGGTCATGTTCTTGAAACTAGATTTGCCAACCTATTTTGCTGAGGCCTCAGGGCTTTTGGGAATCGTCAGCCTCGGACACTGGTTCGAAGCCCGCGCAAGTGCCAAAGCAAGCAGTTCCGTTCGCGAATTGCTGCGGTTGCAACCTGAGACAGGTGAGATTCTGGACAAGGATGGCACAACCCGAATCGTACCTAGCGCTGAGGTCCAGGCGGGCTGGAAACTGATCGTTCGACCGGGCGGCCGAATCGCGGTCGATGGGTTCGTTATTGAAGGCGAATCGGCAGTCGATCAATCGATCGTAACTGGCGAATCGATCCCCGTCGAAAAACGGCCAGGTGAAACCGTGGTTGCAGGGTCGATGAACACCACCGGACGTCTGATCATCGAGACGACTGTCGATGGTCGGCATACCACCATTTCTCGTATCGCTCAACTCGTCCAAAAAGCCCAAACCAGCCGCGCGCCCATCCAACGGCTGGCGGATCAAGTGTCATCGGTCTTCGTCCCGACCGTACTCTTTATTGCCGCATTGACGCTGATCGGTTGGTGGCTCGCCGGTGATTTCTCCAAAGGGATTATCGCTGCAGTGACCGTGTTGATCATTTCCTGCCCTTGTGCGTTGGGGTTGGCTACACCCATGGCCGTCATGGTGGGGACGGGTGCCGCTAGCCAACGAGGAATTTTGATCCGAAACGCGGCAGCACTGGAACGTATCGGGCGAGCTCGCCGAGTCGTTTTTGACAAGACAGGTACCCTCACCAGTGGCAGACCAATCATGGCCGCGATTTCTGCAAAAACTGGTTACGCTGAAGAGGATTTGCTGCAGCTTGCCGCTTCGGTCGAAGCACCCAGCGAGCATCCCATCGGCAAAGCCATTGTAAAGGAAGCCACAGCCCGCGGCCTTGCTCTCTTGCCCGTTGCGAGCTTCCAATCCATTCCAGGCGAAGGTGTTCAAGGCGAGGTGGATGGTCGAATCATTGTCGTGGATCGCGATGAGCACGCAACCTCACGAGTGTTGGTGGATGGACTATGCATTGGAACTTTGACACTCACGGATCGACTGCGAGAGGATGCCGCGCAAGCCCTGGTTGCGCTGAAAGGGATCGGGATCATCGTCTCGATGCTCTCAGGAGACAAAAAAGAGACAGCCCTTGCAATCGCGAAGGAACTTGGGCTGGATCCACAAAATGTCGTCTACGGTGCAACGCCCGAATCGAAAGCGGCACACATTCAGTCGTTAGGAAGCGATGTCATCATGGTGGGTGACGGCCTTAACGACGCCGCGGCCTTAGCCGCCTCGGGCCTGGGAGTGGCGTTGGCGTCGGGAACCAATGTGGCCATCGAAGCCGCCGCGGTGGTGATCCCAGGCGAACGCGTCAATGCGGTACCGGAGCTGATTCAGTTATCGCGCGCCACGCTTAGAACCATCAAGCAGAGTCTGTTTTTTGCATTCTTTTACAACGCCTTAGCGATTCCACTTGCCGCATTTGGGTTGCTCGGTGAAAGCGGTCCGCTTTGGGCTGCATTTGCGATGGGGGCAAGCGATATCACGGTCGTCGGCAATGCACTTTGGCTCAAGGCAAAATTAGCTCGCGGGCACGAATAGCGGGTTCCAGGCATTAAGCCTTATGCCGAGAGGCTGTGATTTTATAGTACCAATCACGCTCCGCGTGATTTTCGCAGTTCAAAAACCTTTGGTTTCTGAGGCAACATCACGCGGAGCGTGATGGG
>JAYTVM010000185.1:0-23789 GCA_043743995.1 Pirellula sp.
TTTCGCAGTTCAAAAACCCTTGGTTTCTGAGGCAACATCACGCGGAGCGTGATGGGTACTTTCTTCAGATTCGAAAAAATCACAGCCTCAGAGCGTGCCGCACCATTTTTAGGTAGATTTCAAACTTCCACGGCCTTACGACTTTGCGGTTGTCACTTCGTTCGCTTCGCGAGATTCCGGTAGGATGGGCGCCCAAGCGGAAGCTGAAAGTCTGCGTTCGAGGGCTTCGTGTTCCATAATCAAGTCGTAGAGTCGTTTCATTTCATGCCAAATCCCGAGTGTTTCGCTAGACAAGGTCCCACAATACTCTAGGTCGTCGAGTTGCTCACTCAACGCGACGCACATCAACACGATTCCCAAGTGTTGGTCCAACGCTTTGGTAACATTTCTATCTTGATGTTGGCTTGCGCCCGGCACGAAGCCAAACGTTTCTTCCACGCGAAATTGAGCCGAGAGTTCATCGCGAAGACGCCGGAGCAACAGTCCCGCTTCCTGTTCAATCCAGTCGGCGCAAAAGGGTTCCTGAGTATAAGAACCGAGTGTGTTCACATCCTCCCAAAGAGGCGAATTGCATTCTTTGAGTTCGTTCATGAATGCGCTATTCACGACACGGACGATTCCAACAGAAGTCATCACAACACCTCGCCAATTGGCTAGTGGGAGTCTGGTATCTTAGCATATGGATCGCAACTATTGCACGTCCACTTGCTGGGTTTCTTCAACGTAACAGGTTTGAACTCAGCTCGCAACTTTTTTTCCAAAGTAGTTCTGGCTTCTCTCGGATGACGCATTGCGTCTAACCGAAATTGCCTACAGCCGAAACAATGGCCTGATCCAAGTCCGCGATCAAATCATCGGAGTCTTCGAGACCAACAGAGATTCGAATCAACGAATCGGTGATTCCATACTTGGCCTTGGCCGCCACGTCATAACTGGCATGTGACATAGAAGCGGGTTGTGCGATGAGCGATTCCACTGCACCAAGACTTACTGCCAAGCCAAACAGTTTCGTCGACTGACAAACGACCTTGGTTCTGGCAAAATCGCCGTCAATTTCGAACGAAAGCATGGCCCCAAACTGATCTCCCATGAATTTTTTGGCTCGCTCGTGGTTGCTGTGGCTGGCTAATCCAGGATACAAAACACGAGTTACTCGAGGGTGATGTTCGAGCCACTGAGCAATCTTGAGAGTCGATTTGCATTGCTCCCGCATCCGCAAATCAAGGGTTTTGATCCCTCTTTGCAACAGAAAGGATTCGAGTGCGCCAAGAACGGCTCCGGTAGCGTTTTGGATGAAGTACAGTTCCTTATGCAGCTCCAAATCTCGCGTCGCTAAAATACCTGCCAAACAATCGCTGTGGCCGCCTAGGTACTTCGTCGCCGAGTGCATCACAATGTCCGCACCCAACTCAAGCGGACGCAAAATCGATGGGGGCGCAAAAGTACTATCGACCCCGAGCAATGCTCCACCGCGATGCGCAATTTCTGCAATCCCAGGAATGTCGGGGATTGTCATCCGCGGATTGCCAATACTCTCGATCCAGACCATCTTCGTATGGGGCTTCATTGCCGCCTGAATTTGTACTGCATCATCAGCCGGGGCAAGCGAAACCTCAATGCCACTTCGGTTGCAGATCTTGTGTAGAAGTCGATACGTCCCGCCATAGATATCGGAACCTGCCACGATATGGTCACCGCTTTTGTGAAGCATGGTCGCGCAATGGGTGGCTGCCATACCTGACGAGAATGCCAAGGCCCCCGCGGCACCCTCCAAATTAGCAACCGTTTTTTCAACTGCCGATCGAGTTGGAGAGCCGCTACGCGCGTAGTCAAACTGTCCCCATACACCCGCGCCAGGCTGAATGAACGTGGTTGCCAGGTGGATGGGCGTTACGACGGCTCCCGTTGCCGGATCGGGTTCATTGCCAACATGAATGGCGCGCGTTCGAAACTTCATACGCTCAGTGCCTGCTTAAGATCGGCGATCAAGTCTTCGGTATCTTCGATGCCACATGCCATGCGGATCATGTTGTCCGCGATACCGAAGCGTTTTCGGTCCTCAGGCGAGTAGTCAAAGTAACTCATCACGAACGGCTGTTCGATCAGCGATTCAACTCCCCCAAGGCTTGGTGCGATCTTCGGGATCGAGCAAGCGTCAACAATGGCGGCCGTTTGTTTCCAGTCCGCATCGCGAACCAAGAAAGTGATGAGACCGCCAAAGCCTTTCATAGTTCGCTTGGCGATTTCGTGGCTCGGATGGGATTTCAAACCTGGATAATAGACTTTTTCAACTCGCGAGTGCCGGTCCAAAAACTCCGCTATCCGCTGTCCATTTTCGTTATGACGCGCCATGCGTAGGGCGAACGTCTTAAGCCCTCGTTCTAGCAGGTACATGTTGTGCGGTGAATTGATTCCGCCCAATATTCCACGCAACTGACGCACCTCAGATAGCTTTTCCTTCGATCCGCAAATGACGCCAGCCAACAAATCATTGTGACCTCCCATGTATTTGGTTGCAGAGTGCCATACGTAGTCGACGCCGTATTCGATAGGACGAACGTTATAAGGAGTCGCAAGAGTCGCATCGATCAAAGTCTCGACTTGACGAGACTTGCCCAAGGCGACAAATTGCTCGAGATCAATTACGCTTAAATGTGGGTTCGTCGGAGATTCGCTGATCAGCAATTTCGTACGACTGTTGATGGCGTTGTCCATGGCTTGGAAGTCGCCGGTCGCAACCTGATGCGTTACGATCCCGAATCGAGATAGGTGTTTCGAACAGAACTCACGACTGCGGTGATAGCATTGGTCGAAGATGACGATTTCGTCCCCTGCGCTTAGCTTGGCCATCAAAAGTCCGACGATGGCTGCCATACCGCTGGAATAAACGATCGCTTCCTCCGCTGAGTCCAAGATAGCCAGTTTTCGTTCGACGACTTTTTCGTTCGGGTTCCCATATCGACCGTACTCCTCACGATCCTGCTTTTGCTCGATGTAGTCGATAATGCTTTGAGTCGACTCAAACGTAAAAGTACTGCTACAGCAGATAGAGTCGGTGATGGCATCGCTCGGCTTGCGGCGAGCTTCTCCCGCATGCACACTGGTTGTGCTCAATCCAGCGCGTTGGCTTGCGAGTTCCGGCCGAGTTTCCATGCTAGTTGGCTGAGCATTCGGGCTAGTTGGCTGAGCAATCGGGTGCTTATCCACAATGGTTGCGTTTTCCATGTGCTATCAAAATCCAAAAAGTAGAACGATCGAAACCTTTGGATTTGCGACTTGGAGCAGACTACGCGCCTCGAAATGCGAGGTAAGTAGTGGTCGCTGAAGTTAGAAAGCATCCTGGAATGGGAAGCTGGGGGTGAGCTCGACATCGAGGAAGCTCTGGAACAACAGTGGCTATTTAGCAGTTAGGCTGCAAGCGGCCGCAAATCCCTGAACTTGCTAAAGTCTAGCTGGTGTCGATCGCTTCATCAAGGAGTTTTTCTTGGAGTAGGGACCGCCATGACGAACAAACTGTTAAAATGCGTCGAGTGAGCAAGGTTCCTGCCGAGTTCTGGCCGCAACAGTTCGGCAGAAGCCTCACCCTCCCGAGCAACATAAAGTACTAGCCCATGGCCTGTTTTTTTGCAAAAAATCGAGTGTTTCCTTGTTCATCAGGTCTGGCGATCTGTTGGATTTGCGTTGTATGCTCGATTTCACTTCATGCAAAATGCATAGGGCAAGTTGCTGAAAAAAAGATCCAAGAAGACCAAATCGCCTTTTTGGTTTCACGACTGGGCAGTCCCCAGTTTGCAGCGAGAGAATCGGCAATGGAAATCCTCTCGCAATCCGACGAGAAGCTGCTACCGGAGCTCGAA
Source organism: Pirellula sp. (assembly GCA_043743995.1). GTDB lineage: Bacteria > Planctomycetota > Planctomycetia > Pirellulales > Pirellulaceae > JBKCUI01. The sequence continues at coordinate 3,858 of JAYTVM010000185.1, forward strand.
CTGGCCTTAAAGAAACTGACCGACGAAGATCTCGAAGCCCGCATCCGTTTGAGTGGCATCATCGCCAAAATTAAGAATGATCGAACCTTAAATCAGATTCGGACCTTTTTGCGATCGAACGACCAAACTCAAACGATGGGATTTGACGGATGGAAGAGTTTCGCCCGCGTGTGTGGAGTCAATCGAAACGCAAAAATGCTCTTTCTGAAACTTCTTGAGGCCTACCCTGAACTAGTGTTCGCAGAACTGAATTCCAAGCAAGAAGCCTTGATCAAGGCAAGGGACATTGCAGCCACGATCAATGAAAAACTAACCAACTTATCCGGCTACGACGTGCCCGACGCGCTGGCTATGTTGTATTGCCTCAATATTGCAGACGACGTGACCGATCGAACGTTAGAGAAATTGAGTGTCCGCACATTTTCCACATCACCGTTCAGCCAACACATGTCCGATCCCCAATTCAAGAAATCACTTGAACGTCTTATGTTAGGATGGTCGAAAAGAATCGAGGAACGGCTGCCACAATGCTTGATGCTCTTTATTGAAAAAGACTATCCACAAGCGAAGGACATCGCTCTTAGAATACTCGAATTACCGGAAATCAAAACGGAAACGATTGCATTTGTAAGGTCGATGCAAGCCGTATATCGTTTCGGAACTGCAGCCGATTTGCCCCAGATTGAAAAGTGGTTGGATGACAAGACGGTCTGCGTTGAAGTTCAAGCTCAGGCCTTTGGCAACCCGCTTGCGCCGCAAGCACAGGAGACGGTGGAGTTTCGCGATATCGCGTTGCTCGTTTCAATGCACCTAGCTGGCGAGGACTATTCGTCCACTTTCCCGCAAATCCAACCACTAGGGTTATGGGGATTTCGAGAGGATTCGGTCCTCCTTCCGGCCAACTCGGACGCGGTTCGAACCAAACGAATCGAGAATTGGAAAGCCAAGCGACAAGGCACCAAACTTTAACTCATGGCCTTGTTGGGGCATGGCATGGTGTTTGCGATAGTCACCATTTCAGCTTGATCCATTTCAGTCCTTCGAACCAGATCACACTCAAAAAGCCGCCTGCTACGCAAAGCGCAAGGTCATCCAGGTGTAGCGTCGAAAAATGAAATACGCCTTGCAGAAAGGGAACATACAGCGAAAGACCAAGGAAAAGTGTGGCGCCGCCTATGACCCACCATAAGGCAGCGTTAGGTGATCGCAGCGTCGACCAGATAGTTCGCGTCCAAGATCGGTTTGCAAAGATAAGCCCAACATTGGCGACGATCAGAGTCGTGAAACTCAAAGCCGTGGCATCTGCCGCATTGAGCCAACCCCCTAGTGCAGATAAGTAGATAGACAACACGATCAGCAACGCACTCCCGCCTTGCAAAAGTCCGAAACCGAGTAGCCTAAGACCAAACATTGGACTCTTTGGATTTCGTGGCGGACGCCGCATCACGTCCTCGTCCTCAGGTTCCGCTTCGAAAACGACCGAGCAAGCGGGATCAATCACCAGTTCCAGAAACAAAATGTGGACAGGCATAAGTGCAATAGGGCCGCCAATGAGAACCGGGACTATCGACATGCCTGCGATCGGAACATGGACCGCGACGATGTAGGTCATGGCCTTTTGGAGATGGTCATAAATGCGTCTGCCCATTCGAACGGAATGAACAATGGATGCAAAATCATCATCCAACAACACTAACGACGCAGCTTCTCGAGCCACGTCGGTCCCCCTCCCTCCCATCGCAATACCAATGTGAGCAGCTTTCAATGCCGGGGCATCATTCACGCCATCCCCTGTCATCGCGACGACTTCCCCGTTCGCCTTCAATGCATTCACCAAACGCAGTTTTTGTTCTGGAACCATTCGAGCAAAAACATTGATAGTCCGCACACGCTGTTGCAATTCCACGTCATCCATTTCGTCCAATTCCGGACCCGTGATGGTCTCGTTAACTGGCTTGATTCCTGCTTGTTGAGCGATACTCTTGGCCGTAGTCGGATGATCGCCCGTGATCATGACAACTCGAATCCCAGCTGCGTAGCACTCGTTCACGGCAGAGGGTACGGTCGGACGAACTGGGTCGGCCAGACCAACCAGCCCCAGGAATTCAAAAGTGAAGTCGTGTTGATCGCCTGGCAGCGCTTGCTTGCCGAAACTGCCTTTCGCGACCCCTAAGACACGCAGCCCATCCAAGGCCATCAGGGCAACTTGTGCGCCGATCTCCTGTGTCCGTTCCGGAGCTAAATGACACAGGTCCGCAATAGCCTCGGGAGCACCCTTGGTCGCTAGAACATAGTCCGTGCCAGTCGGTGACTTCCAAACGTGTGACATGGCCAGTAGGTTGGAAGTCAACGAATACCCTTTTTCTAGAGACCAATCGGCGTGCAAATGCTCCGTCGTTGCGAGTCGCGCATTGCCTAATTCATGAAATGCCTTCTCCATCGGATCAAACGGATCCCGTTGACTTGCCAAGATTCCAAACTCGACAATCTCATGAAAGTCTTCCGGTAACGTCCGATTCAGCGCTATAGCATTTTCGCCAACATCATGGAATGCTCCGTCCACCACCAGCTTTCGAATCGACATGCGATTGAGTGTTAGCGTGCCTGTTTTGTCGACACAAAGGACCGTTGCGGAACCCAGCGTCTCGATCACAGGAACATGTCTTGCCAACACGTTAATCTTAGATAATCGCCAAGCACCTAAGGCCATGAAGATGGACAGTACGACCGGGAATTCTTCTGGCAACATCGCCATAGCCAATGTGATGCCAGCCAGGAATCCTTGAAGCCAGTTGCCATGCGATACTCCGTAGAGTACCACAACGAATACACATAAGAGCAATCCAAGAATTGCAACTCTGCGCACCAACAAACCCACCTCTTTTTGAAGCTTAGTGCCTTCCACTTGGACCGCTTGCAGTGCTTTGCCGATCCTGCCCATTTCCGTGTGAATGCCGGTGGATCTTACCTGGGCAATCCCTTGGCCCTGTACGATCAATGTGCCCGAATATAGAAAAGGCAAATCGTCACCACCGGGACGAGTCATCTGTAGGCTACCATCCCAAACAACCTTGCGAACCGGCACTGATTCTCCAGTGAGCAACGACTCGTCCGTCGAGAAGTTATCACATGAAAGCACAACGGAATCGGCAGGAACTCGATCCCCTTCCGCCAAAACAACAATGTCGTCGGGCACGACTTCGCAACCCGCTATCCGCTTGCGTTCTCCGCTTCGAATTACCAGCGCGCGGGGACTTGAGAGGTCGCGAAGGGCTTCAAGCGCTCGTTCGGTTTTCCGCTCTTGATAAAGTGTGATTCCCAAAACAACGAATACAAACCCCAACAACATCAACGCTTCTTGGACGTCTCCAAGCCACAAGTACAAAGTTCCGCAAGTTAATAGAAGCAGGAACATTGGCTCGCGAACGACATTCCAGGCGGTTACCCAAATACTCTTAGGCTTGGATGCTGGAAGCTCGTTCTTGCCGAACTTTTCAACTCGATTTGCGACTTCCGTGTCGGATAGGCCGCAAAACGTATTCGTAAAGGATTTATTATCAATCATGCGATGATTGTACACCAATGCCGATACGGACCATCCAAACTGGTGTGACTTTTCATTGGAAGAACGTTCAAGCCTATGTAGCAAACGGGATGCCGATTGGATTGGGGCTACATCAATCAACAACAATTCCCCATATGGCAGTTGTTCCATCTGTGCTACTGGCGGGATTGGTCGAATATAAGTCAAGTTGAGCCCAAAACAGACACAACTGAATAATCCGGTTGCTGAGGCTAGCGGCAGATCCAAACTGCCGTAGTTGAAATCGTCTGCAATGAATGGTTTCCTGAATTCAGACGATCTTCAGCATCGAGTGGATGCTTGTCCTACTGAGCAGACTAAAACAATTGGCACTGTAATTGCGTTCCGATTTCCTGTTGTCTACCCGTCGGAGCGCATTCGATCGGTCTCAAACCTTAAGGAATATTACAATGGAAAAGAAATCACAGCCCATGCATTCGACCAAGCACGAGTTTAATAATGAAGATCCGCTAACGGGCGAGCCCGGCGCTCATCCGATGGGGACAGGACTCGGGGCAGCTTTGGGTGGAGCGGCAGCGGGAGCTGCGGCAGGAACGGTTGCTGGCCCTATCGGCACCGTTGTTGGAACAATTGTTGGTGGCATTGCGGGCGCTTATGCCGGAAAGGCCGTGGCAGAAAATATCGATCCGACCGTTGAAGCGACCTATTGGCGAAATGCTTACACCGAGCAGCCATATTACTCGGCCGATTACAAGTACGAAGATTACGAACCTGCTTACCGTGCCGGCTGGGAATCTTACGATGCTTCACTTCATACAGATTTCAAAGATCGCGAGGCCATCGCAAAAGAGCGCTGGGAATCCGAGGGAGGTGCTTCCAGCATGACATGGGAACAGGCAAGATTGGCCGCTGAGGACGCTTACGGAAGAGTCAATGAACGAACTCGGATTAGACCGCGGTAGTAGCAGATTGTTTGGCGCAGCGTTTGCTTCCGTAAGTGTCCAATGCGTCGTATCGGTATTGCAACGCATCACTACGAACCCTTTTCACTTTGGAGACCACGAATGGCACTTAATGACCTAGCGGACCTTTTTCACGAAGAATTACAAGACATTTTGAGCGCGGAGCGACAGTTGATTGAGGCTCTTCCAAAGATGGCTAAAAAGGCATCGAGTGAGGAACTACGCCGAGCATTTGAAAAGCATCTGGAGCAAACGCGCACTCAGGCAACGCGGGTTGAGAAAGCTTTTGCCGATACCGGTAAAACTGCGCGCGCTAAAACGTGCGAAGCCATGAAAGGCTTGATCAAAGAGGCATCCTCCATGATGGAGGAAAAAGCTCCGGCAGATGTTATGGATGCAGCTTTAATTGCATGCGCTCAAAAAGTCGAGCACTATGAAATTGCTACCTACGGGACGCTTTGCACTTGGGCTAGACTACTTGGCTACACGGATGCTCTGGAACTGCTGAAAGAGAATCTTAACGAAGAAGAGGAAACAGACGAAGCGCTGTCGGAACTTGCTGAAACGGTCAATTTTGAAGCGCAAGCTTAGTCGTCCCGTTTTTGTTATGTGAAGTTTAGGTACATATTTCGGGCCAGGGCATGTCCGAGCGAGTACTTCAACTCGGAGGCAACTGCAACGGCGTTTGGTCCAAGTGTGTGGTTTGCAGCGGAGCCGAGGTGGTGAAATCCATGATTGAGAAATCCGACCGCCCGACCGCCGGTACGGTAGCTTCGATAATCGGCTTGGTGACCCTTCTAGCCCCCTTCGAGCGGCAAATGCCATGCCACAATATCGGTAGGCAAAATTGGCGAGTGAGTATGGGATAAACTGCGTTTCGTGGATGGTCAGTCACTCGCGATGGTCTTCTCGTGCAAAACTTTTCTTGCCAACTCGTCTAGATCCGCATCTGAGACCGTTGGAAGGAATTGTTTTCGATATAGTTCCTCGTGAATGATACTAATAATCGCGACTAAAGGAGCTGCGATTAGTACACCTAACACACCGAACGCAGACACACATAAAAGCATCGAAAAAATAACTGCGACAGCATGCAACTTCATTCCTCTAGCCATGATCAAGGGGAGAACGACATTGTTCTCCAAGGCTTGCACTCCCACGTAAGCGAGCAGCACCCACAGCGGCGTCAGCCCGCCTTTTCCCAGAGCAAGCAAGATCGCGGGGACCGTACTAATAGTTGGACCCAAGAAGGGAACGGATTCAAGCAGGCCCGCTATCAGCCCCAAAACCAGTGCGTCCATAAACCCGAGCAATGGCCACATCAACACGAAAACAAGCAAGCCAATGGTTAGCATCCCTGCAAGCGTCGACCCTCCCCAGGCAGGCGCGAATCTACAAACGCGGTGCATGATAATTACGGCCTGTTTATGATGCCGCTCTGGCACCAAGGAGAAAATCCAACCGATAATTGGTCTAGGGTTCAATAGCATGAAGACCACCCCAAAGAAAACCGTAACCAACACCACCAACATCTGCGCTCCATTGAACGCCACTTTGGTGAAATTTCCTACAACACCACGCAGCCTTTGCGCTAAACTAGATCGAATCGTGTTCGACTCTTTGGGAGCACTCGCTTGGTCCGGCTCTTCGGGCGGCAGTCCACCGTCTGCCTCACCGTCAACTACCCCACCTTTCGCAATTTCCGTCGCCACCTCCGCTTGCAATCGTTTCTCCGAAAGCTTGGCATGTTGTTCCATTTTAATGAGGGGTTTCTGAAGCCTTTCCCAATAGCTAGGGAGTACCTCGGATAGGTTGGTGACCGACTCTTTTAATGGATTAAAGAACGCCCAACCCGTCAAGGCAATAACCGTGACCATTGATAAGACGACTAAGCCTGTAGCGGCCTTTCTTCCGCCCGTTAACGTCCTTAAACGATTAGCCCAAGGGTTTAATGCGAGAGAAATTATCACCGTCAGCAAAAACGATAAATAGATTGGCGACAAGAGCGTGAAGGTCTGGACGAAAGCAACCAACGCTACCGCAAGCAATACATAGAACGCAATTGGGAGCCGCTTGAAAGTAGGCTCAACAGTGATAGTCATCACGAACTCCCAAAGTGAATCTCGCTGCGTGCTCACTTAGCACGAAGCGCATACTAAAATGTTTGTCACCCACCTCGCCAATCACTTCATAAGCAAGAACTTTGGGGACTAAAAAACCAGGTCCAACGCCAAATTCCGAACCGTTTTACGGCTTAGGCGAAGTATCCTCGGTTGTCGTCGTACTTGGCTTAATCGAGTCAGATTTAGAATCAATATCGGATCGTGAATCAATTTTGGTTTGGAGCTCGCTTGACTCGCGCTGCTTATCGGCCCCAACTCTATCTTGCACAGACGGAGCGGCTTCTTTAGCCGTGCTCGCTTCGGTGGACCGGTTTGGCTCCGCGTTCCGCATGTTTTGCCGATCTCTCTGCAAGTTTTCACCACTTTCCAAAGATGGTTGTTGAGGCTGTTGCAAATTTCTTCCTCGCGAAGAATCTTGAGAATTCTGGCCATTTCTTGAATCGTAATTACCGTAACCTGCACGGTACTGATTCTGCGTGTTTGCATTCCCGTGAGTCGAGGCCGAAACTGCATTGTCAAAATATACTTGAGTCCCATCTACGCAAATGAACTCTCGACCACTTGCGTCAAAACGAAGCACGTAGACACGACCCGCTTTTTGCGAGTACGAGGATTGTTGCATGCTTGTGCCCGGAGCAAAACCGCCTGACTGGCCCATTGATCCATTTTGCATTGATCCATTTTGCATTGATCCATTGCTCTGACCCGAGCCAGCACTCCACCCTTGATTTACTGTTTGTCCGGGTTGAAGGGTCTGGCCTTGACGCAAATTTGTCTGTGGCTGCAATCCACTGTTTTGAGGCGATTGGTAATTATTGCCGTACGCATTCGCGGGATTCTGTTGACCGTTGTTACCACGCTGTTGGCCATCCACAGTGGCTTGCCCTTGCACTTGCGTGTTCAGGTTTGAATTTAACTTGCCCGACTGTGTGTCCAAATTGTTTTGCTGATTTGCATTGCCTCGAACGCCCGCATTCCCGGAAAGTCCCGGCGTTCCGTCCAACGGGTTCTGTGCAGTCAAGGAAGCACGACTGGCGGCGTCGCCCGAAATGGATGAACCAGAACTTGTCTGCGTATTTCCATTTTGAAGCGTATTCTGAACATTGTCCAACGTGCCTTGCGCTTGATTGGCAGCATTTTCTACCGACTGACCAAACAGGCTAGAACCAAAGCACACAAGTGCTCCTGCAATGAATTGACGATGCATCGTTTTTTCTCCGATGGGTTAAGTAACGAAATATTTCGCATATCTACCGACTGCGACCTGTTCTACTCACACAATGCAATTTATGTGCCACTAATCGCAAATCCCGCACTCGATTGCCAACCTTCGGCGGCTTGCTTTGAGTTTCTGTTCAAATGAACGTGACTATCAACGTGCGACACCCAGTTCAGCGGAATGAAGTGATGTTGATCGACGGGACTGTCTTTTCGCGTCAGCTTGATGGAGTCCCCCTCCACACCATCAACCACCCCAACTTTTTTGCCGCAAGACGCAATCACGTTCATGTGGTCTCGAATGCCATCTACACCCACATCGTCCCCTTCAACTGTTCCCATTCCAGTCTTCTCCTTTACGAAATCGACTGCTTCGTCTGCTCCCTTGGCGATCTTGCTTCCAAAGCTTTTGGCAGCATCACTAACAAAGAGCCCTACATCGGACATTTTTTCCGAGATTGTTTTAGCCATTTCAGAACTCCTTAAAAACAAGTAAAAACATAACTTCGCATCCCAACCGATGTTTTGGTTAGAACGAAGCGTCTAGCTTTCATAATCACGTAATCGAGACCAGTGTTGACTCCGTCGCGTTCGCGAAGAAGAACACCTAGCTTCGATTTTCTAGGCGAGGGGCAGTTTGAAATCTACCTATAAACTGGGTGGCACCGGTGGCACGCTCTGAGGCTGTGATTTTATAGTACCAATCACGCTCCGCGTGATTTTCGCAGTTCAAAAACCTTTGGTTTCTAAGGCAACATCACGCGAAGCATGATGGGTACTTTCTTCAGATTCGAAATCACAGCCGCTCTGAGGTACGAACGGCGTGGTGAATCGCTAGCTAGAGTCATTTGCCACACTTCCCGCCCCCATCGCTAATCGCTTTGGGCGTGCCACACGGTGGCCGGGCCTGGTAGTCTTCTGTCCGCCGCTAGCCCTAGAAGACAAATAGAGTTATCTGCGTTCACTAACCGAGGCTTCTCTCGAAATCGAAATGTCTTCCGCCGACGCTGCTTCAAAAATCTTTTTTGCTTTTTCGGTTTCCTGCGAATTCTCAGAATGAACCGAGACGAGGCAGTGACCACCCTTAAGCTTACCCTCGTACCGCTTTGCTTCGTATTCGGGAATCCCCAAACCAACGAGAGCACCGGTCACTCCCCCGACCGTTCCACCAACCGCAGCTCCAGTGAGTGCGGCCATGATCGGGCCAGCAGCGATGAGCGGTCCGACGCCAGGAATGGCGAGCGCGCCAATACCGGCCAGCCAACCCAATCCGCCACCCAGCAGAGCACCAGTGCCCGCACCTGCAGCAGCTCCCTCAGGGGACTTTGTCTGGTTGTCGACAGCAAAATCCTTCGTGCCCTCTGCATCGGGCATAAGCACCGAAATATCACTTGCGGTGAAGCCTGAGGCCTTCAAACGGTCGACCATTGCTTGTGCTTGACTTGATGTCTTGACTGTACAAAATACGGCGTTAGCCATAATAACTCTACTCCTTTGGTATAAACCTAAATTAAGGGGTTTGTTCTACTTCCAATTGACTATCCACATTGTTTTCGCCCGCGACTGCCCGAGCAATTTCTTCAATCCGCTTCTTTTCGTCAGCCGTTTTCACCGGGCCACGAAGAGTGACCTTCCCGTCCTGCGTGATGATCTTGACGTTCTGTGCGTTCACTGACATCTTGGTGTCAACTACGCGTTTTCGAATATCCGCAGTGATGCCGATGTCCAGCTTGTTTTCGTTCTGGTCCATGGGTGTCTTTGCAGCACTATCGCGATCCCGCTTGTTGACAGCAGTGTTGTCACGATCCACCGTTTTGGCATCCACCGTTTTGGTGCCGTCCTGTTTCATTGGCTTGTCTGTCATTCGGTTATTTGGTTGATCGCAACCAATGCACGCCATAGCGATAAAAATCGCAATTGAAAAATATCTCATTTTAAGTTTCCTTTCGTTGGCAACTGACTGAGTGATGTTTTAGCCAAAAGCAAAAGACGTGCCGAACATTCAAGAAAAGCTGGAAATGAATCTAGACGATTGCAATTCTTGGCTGTGCATAGGGACAGAGCGACCAGCGATCACGCGTTGATTGTTCACGAACCAAGATGGCCATTTTCAAATCAGCATTCCATTGCAGTTCGACTTCATGGTCGATCTGCACCTCAATTGATGCTATTCTGTATCTTAAGAAAAATCCGACTGATTTTCTTGGACATTGGATTTCGTTAGTTCTCAAAGCTCCACGAATGACTCTCCTAGGTACTTCCCGAAAACTCATGCACTCGTTTCATCGACACTGCATAGCTATCCTCTGCTCCTTCGTTTGTGCTAGTGCGGCCGAGTCCGACGAGCATGGTGACCACTTATTCGAAACGTACATTCGTCCCGTATTGATTGGGACATGCTTTCGTTGTCATGGCGATGTAAAGGCTTCTGGCGGGCTGCGAGTTGACTCGCGGGAAGCTTTCATAACAGGTGGCGAGTCGGGAGCATCGATTCTGGTTGGAAAGCCGGAAGAGAGCTTACTGATTAAAGCCATACGTCGGCATGAAGAGGTATCCGCCATGCCACCGGACAAAGAAAAGGCCCTTCGACCAGATCAGATTGCCGCCTTTGAAACGTGGATCCGAACCGGAGCGCATTGGCCTGCACTCTTCAAAAAGTTTCAAGGTCCCAAACACTGGTCTTTTGAACCGATAAACACTGGCGAGCCACCCAAACTCAAGGGAGCTTATTCGGGATTGAATTCGATCGACGCTTTCCTTTTTTCAAAGCAAACAGACGCAGGAGCCATTCCTTCAATAAAGGCCGACAAACGGACACTCATCCGTCGTGCGACGTTCGATCTAACCGGTCTGCCTCCAACGCCCGTTGAAGTCGCAGCCTTCTTGAAGGATACATCGCTTGAGGCTTATGAAAAGGTCATCGATCAATTGCTCCATTCGTCTCATTATGGAGAGCGATGGGGACGTCATTGGTTGGATGTGGTGCGATACGCCGACACCGCTGGCGAGACAGCAGATCATCCAGTTCCTTTAGCATGGCGATACCGAAACTATGTGATCGACGCATTCAATTCAGACAAGCCGTACGATCAATTCCTACGAGAACAGATTTCGGGCGACGTTATTGCCGATCCGGAGTTGCCCGAGAAATATGCCGAACAAGTAACGGCGACAGGCTATCTAGCTATTTCACGACGATTCGGATTCGATTCCGAAAACTATCATCATCTCACCATTCAAGATACGATCGATACTTTAGGACAATCCGTGTTGGGATTGAGTCTTGGTTGTGCGCGCTGCCACGATCACAAATTCGATGCAATATCAAGGAACGACTATTACGGATTGTACGCTATCTTTGACAGTAGTCGCTATTCTTTTCCTGGATCGGAGCAGAAGCAGAAATTTCGATCGATGGTACCTTTGCTGCCACCCCGCGAAGCGGTTCCGAAATGGCGAGCGTTCGAAGAGCGTATTGCGTCACTGCGTGCTAAATTGGAAAAAGCCAAGATGCCTGGTCCATCCGCTGTCTTGCGATCGCTGAATGGAATGGACGGCGATTTTGAAATGCAGGCACCTGCCGCTGGTGGAAGCACTGGCGTCCTCGTCCCGCCGTGGCTCTTTCAGGGCAAAATCGCAGTTACCAACACGGCTCAAAGCCCCTACAAAAACGTGCACGCGAGTGGAAACGTGGGGGTGAGTATCGCCGCCGAAGCCGGCTACTATCGCATCTCGCAGTCGCTCTATCCTCGCCGAACCTACAAGAACTGTCGCACGCTTCACATTAATTTGGATTTCCGTGTAGCGGCTTCCAATAGCAATACGACTGGTATTCACCGATTTTGGATCGGAGACACGATTACTTCGCCAGCCCTGCTCATGACAATTGAATCGGATTCCGTGTCCATGCAAACAGATCACGGATTAGAACGCATTGCTCAATTTAAGCCGAATGAGTGGCAAAATCTTCAACTGAACATCGACCTAGTCGGCGGAAACGTCTCGGGCGACATAGGCACAGCGTTGAACCATACCTCTTTTTCGGGCAAGCCGCTGATCTCGCAGTGGACCGGCACGCTGGATTTGGTCGTTTTTGAATCTTCGAATGGCGAACAAGTTGCTGCACCCGCGATCGATTTCGATAATTTGGATGTGCGAGAGGAAATCATACCCTCCGCGTTTACTCCGATAACATACCCGTCGTCAGCCAGCTGGGAACTCGATCGGGCCGCCCTAACGAAGGAACTTATGGAGTTGGTTGCAATGGAAGGAGACTTCGAGTTGCAAGAACCAAACACTGGGCTGTCGAGTCCATGGAATGCTGGCCCCAATAGTGTCGTGAAGGTTGCCAATCGATCGCAAAGTCCTTTTCAAAACTTGTATCCCATTGGCCAACTTGGCATTCATATGCCGAATCGCAGCGAGTACGACGGTTTTGGATTGACCTTGCCAAAGCCTTGGAAATCAGACCAAACAGAAAGACTATTTGCGTGTTTCGATTTTCGTTGTGCCGAGATTTCCGCGGGTGGCGACGGGACGTGGCGCTACTATGTCGGACACGGTCCCGGAAACTCCGCCGCCGTTGAGTTGTTTTTCAATGCCAAACAGTTTTTTCGACGCAGTGGCGACCTGCGCGAGCCGGTATGCGAGTTAGAGGCTGGAAAATGGTATCAAGTCCAGTTGGCGATCGACTTAAAGACGAAGTCGTACACCGGTGTGCTAAATTCGGATGTTTCGCGAAAGGACTTTGGCGGTGAGCTAGCAAGTGGCTGGGATGAAACGATTGACTATTCGTTCATCGATAGTTATGGGCACATTGGCGGTGTGCGTCCATCGCTGGATGCGGACAATTACGTTATCCGTGAGACAGCTTTTCCTTCTACGGAAAAAGGCCCCGAACCGGTCGATTTTTCTCAATATGCGTCGCGCCAGGAACGAGCACGAACTATCAAGCGACAGCTCGCCACCAACCAGTTGGAGGCTCAGCAGGCCTTACTGGAGCTTAATTCATTGCTGACGGACGGCCCGTGCCCAATGGCCTATGGAATGGCCGAAGGGACACCCCATGGAGTGGCGGTCCATTTGCGAGGGGAACCTGGCCAGTCGGGCGAGTTGGTGCCTCGTGGTTTTATCAAGGTTCTTGGAGGCAGTTCGCTTCCGGAGGATTTACCAGGTAGCGGACGACTCGAGCTTGCTCAATGGTTAACTCGCCCGGACAATCCATTGACCGCGCGTGTGATGGTGAATCGCATTTGGCAGTATCACTTCGGTGTCGGTTTAGTGAAGACACCCAATGACTTTGGAGTGAGGGGGATTCCACCGACGCATCCCGAGCTGCTCGACTATTTGGCCACGAGATTCATAGAGAGCGGTTGGTCCATTAAAGCCATGCATCGGTTGATAATGTTCAGCGCGACGTACCAGCAGTCGTCCACGATCGGCATCGGTTCTTCCGTTGCAACAACCGATATCAAAACGACCGATCTGTGCACGCACTTTTTGCGTCGTAGGTTGAGCGCTGAAGAAATCCGAGATTCGATCTTGGCGGTTTGCGGCGAACTCAATCGCGAACCGGCACAGGCTCATCCTTTTCCGTCGCCACTTCAATGGGGATTCACTCAGCACGGTCCGTTCCAAGCTGTGTACGAACACAATCAACGCAGTGTCTATCTCATGACTCAACGGCTCAAGCGGCATCCCTATTTAGCCCTTTTTGACGGCCCCGATCCGAATGCGACGACCGCGGATCGATTGGGGACTACGGTTCCGACCCAGGCGTTGTACTTTCTCAACGACAGTTTTGTCCACGCTTCTGCAGATGCTTGGGCAAAACGACTTCTCGCCAATAACCCGCCCCAGGCGGTGCAAATCAATCAAGCCTACGAAGGTGCGTTTTCGCGTCCTGCCACGACTGCGGAACAATCCGATGCAGCCGATTTTCTGATCGACTATCGTTCCGAGTTGACCATACTCGGCAAGAATGACATCGAAAATCTGGCCTTGTCTGCGTTTTTGCGAACGCTACTGGCAAGCAACGAGTTCCTCCATGTGGACTGAAAGACTACGATGACATCCAATCGACTCTACGACCCATCACGCCGCGGTGCCTTGCGATCCATGATTGGCGGCTCGATGCTTTTGCCTGGAATTGTTTCTCAGTTGCTTGCCGAGGACAAGGCACCGAATTCGGCGGATCCGCTATCACCCAACCCGACACATTTCCCGCCTAAGGCAAAACGAGTTATCTTTCTTTACATGAGTGGTGGCGTTTCCCACGTCGACTCATGGGATCCCAAGCCGAAGCTGTCCGCAGATGCCGGCAAGTCGATACCAGTCAACGAATTTCAAGGACGCAAAGGGGACTTTAATATGTTCCTCAAACGCCCGCAGTTTGAATTCAAACCGCACGGCCAGTCTGGTACCGAAGTCAGCTCATTGTTCCCACACATGGCCGAATGCGTCGATGATCTTTGCGTGATACGCTCTATGAAATCAGATCATACAAATCACTATGAGGCTACCCTCGGAATCCATACCGGCTCGTTTACCTTTGCGAGGCCAAGTCTTGGTTCATGGCTGAGTTATGGGTTGGGAACGGTCAATCGCAATTTGCCATCGTTTGTTGTAATTGCCCCTCATTCCCCCTATGCAGGCGGTCAAGTCTGGGGCAGCGACTTTCTACCGGGCTCACACCAGGGAACGTTGGTCGTGCCTGGTCCTCAGCCAGTAGCCAATATACAGCGTCGTGTTCCAAGTAGTCGACTGCAAGAACTAGAGCTAGCGGCGATGGCCAGAATGAACCAGCGCCACTTGGAATCCCGACGAGGCGATGCATTACTCACTGCTCGAATGACCTCCTTTGAAACAGCATATGGTATGCAAACGGAAATGCCGGAGGTATTTGACCTTTCTACGGAAGATGATCCGACTTTGGCAATGTATGGACTGACACGAGGCAGCACTAGCGGATTTGGTTGGCAATGCTTGGTGGCTCGGCGTCTAGTCGAACGAGGAGTTCGATTTGTCGAGTTGATTGATGTTGGTTCTTCTAACAATTGGGACGCGCACGGAGACATGATGACGCACGTTCCACTAGCCAAAAATGTGGACCAACCCATCGCCGGACTACTTCGAGACTTGAAGCGGCGGGGAATGCTTGAGGACACGCTGGTCGTTTGGACGACCGAATTTGGGCGTACGCCATTCAATGCAGCGGCTGCGGCTGCGGGCCGAGAACATCATCATTGGGTGTTCTCGTCCTGGTTAGCAGGCGCGGGCGTCAAGCCTGGAATGACTTATGGTGAATCGGATGAATACGGTATCGATGTAGCTAAAGATCCTGTCCACATCCACGATTTCCACGCGACGATTCTGCACCTTATGGGTCTTGATCACGAAAGATTGACTTACCGACATACAGGTCGTGACTATCGTTTGACCGATGTCGCTGGCCGAGTCATCAAAGAGATCCTTGCGTAACTGTTGTCTTTTACGCTTCGCAATGTCTGCTAAGGATCGTTCGATCAATAACTGTCGCAGGACGACTGTCCCAGATTGGTTTTCGCGACCGGAATTAGCGGGAGAGCGAGGCTCCTGCCGAGCTAAATGCCTGCGAAAGCTCGGCAGGAGCCTCGCCTTCCCGTTCGAATGAGTACCTATCGAGTACAGTCGAGCTAGAGGCATTTGCCAAGCTTCCCACGCCCATCCCGAATCGCTCTGGGCGTGCCACCGTGCCACCCGTGCCACCCCGTTTACAGGTCGATTGCAAACTGCCCTTGCCGACAGACGAGAGATGGAGCTTAAGCTTGCGGGGGCATTGCAGGTGAGTAGCGACTCACCCTCCCGAGCGATAAATCTGAAGCGAAATATCGGATCGAGCAAGCCTCACTATCGGTGACAGACCGATCAGCAAAAGGTAAGACATAGAGGCCCGAGTGAAGCTAATGTTGGATTCCATGCGGATGCGATTCCATAGCCCGCGATAGTGAAACGAAGGCAAGTCGGACGCGTATTCCAATTGAAATCCTCGTTTCAAAAGCAGCGTTTTCAGTCCATGTGGCGAATAGTAATGCACATGCGGACACGGGAAAGAGCGTTGCCATAATCGATCCCATGGTTTGCGAATCCCCAACCATCGTAGAACGCGCGCAAGTCGAAACAAAAACCCATCGCTGGATGGCAAAACCAAGACGAGCAGGCCGCGAGGTCGAAGATGCCTTCGGCATGCCTCAAGAACCTGAACGGGATCTGCTAAGTGCTCAAACACATCGTTGAATGTTAGCACATCGAATTGTTCTGTCGAAGCCAGACACGCTGGAAACTTGCCGACCCGGACGGCCAGGCCATTTTGAATGGCGGATTCCGCTACCGCCACTTCGGGCTCAATTCCCAGTGATTCAATCCCTGCTGATTGTGCCGATTCGAGAAACCATCCGTACGCCGTGCCGACATCGCACAGTGTGGGATGTTTGGAGTCCACTCTGCTGGAAATTTCTTTGACGATGAGTCTCGCGTTGGTGCGTCTCAGCTCCCTCAAAGAACATTGTCGTTGCGCCTCGTCAAGCTCGAGGATGCTTTCTTTCAAGGGGCTGTGATGCAGCCGGGATGACCAGTGGGAACAGTGTTCGCATCTCCAAAATTCGTTATCCAACCAAGCCACCATCGCGGCATCGCAAATCACACAGGTTGGTGGCGAGGACTCAACTTGGCTTTCAACCGTTGGGGTTGGCGAATTCGGTAGACTCTTCAATGGCTGTCCTCTATCAAGGATGCATCCCTTCCAAAAGCGCATAGCAAGTCTTGAGCAGCCAAGGCTCCGGAACGAAGCGCTCCCTCCATTGTTGCTGGCCAGCCAGTTGCAGTCCAATCGCCAGCCAACCAAATTTTTTTGTCGGCCAAAAGGTTAGAATTCAATCGGCCTGCGTCGTGCCCAACCGATACCGAAAAGACGGCGTTCGGATCGGTCACCACGCGTCCTCGCAGCATTGTAGCCACAGCGGACTCAGGGAAGATCTCCGCCAGGTCTTGCTTGACGCATTTGAGAATCGACTCTGCGTCCCCAGTTGGCAGGTTGCGTGATGCGCTGATGACGACTTGGTAATAGTGTTCTTTGGTTCCGATAGGCAGGTCCGTGGCGTTCGTGGAACGATGCGATTCGGGAGCTGGAAAAACCCATTGGCAAAATCGGTTGATCAGAATCGCATGAGGTTCCGTTAACCAAGCTCGGTCCCACCAGGTATGTATGCCGGTGATAGGAGAGGAGAGCAAAAGCGACGAAAGCTGAACGATCGGCTTATCTTCGACAGGTAATACGTCTGATACTTTATTCCACGGGAGCGCGAGCACAACGGCATCATAGAGATCGCTTGAGACCGCGTTTTCCCCTTGCAACTTCAACTGATACTCGTTGGACGGGCACTTGAGAATCGATTTGACGATTTGCCCTAAGCGAATGGCAACGCCTAATTTTCGAAGCTTGGTGGAGACTCTTTCGTCCAACACTTCCGAGAGCGGGCGAGATGGAACCAGAAGATGGAAAGCGTCGCGATGAGAGGCAAAGCCGTCGACGAGAACCTTGTGGGTTGCCCTTAAGGTAACGCGATCAACCTGCTCGCCGAGCGCGCTGACCAAGATCGTCCCCCAGAAATTCTGAATACAGACTTCGGTCTGACCGTTGTCACGAAGCCAATCGATGGCCATCTGCGACGATTCGATTGTGTCGCGTTTGAGTCTTGTCATTCGCCACAAACCGAATCCAACTCGGAGCCGATCGGACAATCGCAATTGTGGCCATCGAAACAATAGGCCAGCAAGATGGTACGGCGCCGGAAGTGGCCAAGCTGCAACGCGAATGCGCTTTCCTCCAGAAGCTGCAAAGTGGAGCGAGTCCTGCTGAGTCCAAAACGGTGTCTGGTCTGTGTCTTCGATCCATTGCTTGAGTGTTGAGCAACAATTCATTCCGACGTGTTGGCAGTAGTCGATGGGTTGACTTGTTTCGGAATCCACGAACGATCCGACCCGACCGCCGATGCGGTTCTTGGACTCAATCAACGTCACACGGCAACCGTGACGAGCCAGGTGCAATGCGGCATTGATACCGGCGAGCCCCGCTCCGATAACGGCGACGTTGGGTCCTTTCCAAGGCCACGCTTGGCGAACTGCACTCGCATTGCGTTTTCGCATTGGGGGGCGAGTTGCAAGCAATCGTTGGAATGAGGGTGTAAACAAATGTTGGCCGACAAGCCGTAGTTTTTGCAGCTTGGTTGATTGGATTCGCGATTGCCAGACCAACTCAGGTGCCGTTTCGATGGCCGAGAGAAGCTGGCGATACGAATGCCACATCAGCGAGAACATGCGTTGTCCATCAAGGGATAAGGTATGTGCAACTTGCCAGCCGCTCTCGTACAAGGCCTTGGTCCGTTCGATTTGTAAGCGTATCAGTCCTCGCCAGTCACCGAGTTCGTTGAGTGCGAAGACGGTTGGCTTCGCACTCAATCCAAGCCACCGCTTTGAATCGATTCCAAACCGAGCAAGTTCGTCTTCGGGCAAATAGATACGATTGCGATGGCTATCCTCGGCAAGATCGCGAAGAATGTTCGTCATTTGAAATGCAACGCCGCAATCCAAGGCAGCTTGTGTTGCGGAGCGAGAGGGGGACTCTCCGATTGTCTTGGCCCAAATGGACAAGCAGGCGATACCCACGCTCGACGCGACGCGATGGCAATAGGTCTCGGTTTCGTCCCAATTCTTTATTCGAATGGAGGCAAGGGTTTCGCTAGCGACCAGCGAACCGGTATTTGATTCAGCGGGAGATCGAGCGGAGTCGGAGTCAACACCTCGCACGAGGTCATGCAACGAATCGACTGGAATCGAAAATTTGGAAACAGAATCCGCCAGCGCCGGCCAGATGGGATCCAGACTTTTTGTGGCTTCCGAGGTCGGCGGCGAAGCGGTGGAGAGTGAATTGAGCCACTCGTGCCAAGCCGGTGCGGACCATACTGAGTCAGATTGCGACTTGGAATCCTCCGAGTCGGTGGCATCATCAGCCAGTCTTGCAAAAGCGTAAAGCGCCGTCATCGCCTGGCGTCGATCTCGTCGGAGAATCGCAAACGATCGATAGAAACTGGAACCACTATTGCGGGCGATGAATTCGCAACGGGCATGAGACGCGGACAAGGAATTCATCATGCCAATTGGGAGCCGTTTGGGCAAGCGAGTTCAGCGACTTGGATTGAGCGTGGGGAAAGAACGGATCGGAGGAGCAACGCTAGTTTCTGTCGTTTGGAGACTTGGATGGGTCGAGACCAGACGTCGTAGTTAGCCCGCGCGATGTTGTTTAATATTGCCAAACCGCCACGAGCGAATAGCTGAATGTCACGAGCTAACCAGCGGGGAGTCGAATGAACCAATGGTAGTCCGCTGACTAGCTGGGTTCGAGCCAATTCGACCCAACCTTTCAAAGCGAGCCGAAGATTGTCGGTGGCTTGTCCCGCCAAAATTTCGGATTCGGAGAGTTGAAATCGTCGCCATACGTCCCGAGGTAAATAAATTCGTCCCTGCAGTGCGTCCGTTCCGAGATCCTGACAGAAATTGGCAATTTGCAAACCAGTGCAAATTTGGTCGCTATGTTTCAGCGCCACCGGCTCCTCGACATTGGCTAGTTGTAAAAGGATGCGGCCCACGGGGTTCGCGCTACCGCGGCAGTAGTCAAAGACCTCTAGGTGTGAGCCATAACGGGTTATGCGTTGGTCGTGAACGAAAGCGTCCAGCAATTTTTCGAAGTTCTCGATCGACAACGAACGTTTTGTAATTGTTTCCCTGAGAGCCATATAGACTGGGTGTTTTGCCGTCCCTGAAAAACAAGCACGCAGTTCCGCTCGCCACCAATCCAGCAGTCGGAGGGAATCGGCCGAATTCCCTATTTCGTCGGCCAAATCATCCGACCATCGACAGAAAGCATAAATGTTGAAAAAATCTTGCCTGAAGGCGGAAGGCAAGAGCCAACTGGCGACGGAAAAGTTCTCGTAATGACGTTGGGCCAGCGATTTGCAGTACTTTTCCGCTTGGCCCCTATCCATGGAAGGAT
>JAYTVM010000186.1:0-81356 GCA_043743995.1 Pirellula sp.
AGGCTACGAGTCCTGAACTGCGGGACTCGTAGCCTCGTCCACTACGAAAGGGGGCATTGTCCGAACGAACCGTGAGCCGACGCTCGTTTGGCTCATTACGCCAGGAAATTTCCGCCTTGGTGCTTATTAGGGTAATGGAACTTGATCCGTCGACATCAGGTAGCCAATCAAATCGCGAATCTGTTCGCTCGATTGATTCTGGAGCAAACCATCCGGCATGAGCGAGGTCGTCGACTGTTTGATCGATGCGATCTCCTGCCGATCGAGGGTGACCGGTTCCTGAATTGTCTGCAGCGTTAGAGTTCGCTCTGTCGTCGCTGTGATGACACCATTGATAACTCGGCCATCGTCAAGCAACGCGATCACGGTTCGGAAATCGGCGCCGACGCTCGCACTTGGATCGACCATGTTCTCTAGGAGATAGTCCAGATTCTTTCGATTCGAACCTGTGAGATCTGGACCGATTTTGATTCCTACACCGTAGAGCACGTGGCAATTGGCGCAGTTCTTTTGAAAAATGCCTCGACCGACTCGCAGATCGCTCTTGGCAAGCGTTTCGTTGGGCAGTTCTGCTCGAAGATGCTCGATCAGCTTTCTTTTGTCATCCGCAGTCGCTCGGACGTCTCCCCAATGCTCCGCCAGTTCCTTGTTCAATGCCTCGTCGTTGAACGAACGAATCTGACGAGCATGAAATGCCGAGACCTCACTGGGCGCAATCGTCTTCTCCCGAATCGCTGCCAGCAGTGCCTTTGCAAACGACGGTCGCGACGAAAGGGTATTGATCATTTCGACGCGTTCGGCAGGACCGAAACCCTTCGATTTATTGAGGATCTGTTTTGGGGTATCCTCGCGATCGTATTGTGCAAGCCCACGGATCGCTTCGCGCACCAACACTCGGTCGCCAAGCAATTGGATCAGCCTGGGGGCAAACTCGGGCGGGCGTCCACTCAAAAGGGAACGGAGGGCCTGACGACGCGCCTCCGCGTCTGCGTTCGCATCGTCGATGATCTTCGTCAGTTCGACGATGGCTCGGCCATCGCCGAACACCAAACGCAAACCCTGTAGGTCCCGATTAAGTTCTTTCGACTCGTCTTTTTCGAATCGTTTCGCGAACGAAGCCCAATTGGCTGGCGGTGTTGCCTTCTGCCAACCGTTTAGCGCCTTGGCCATTCCAACGACCACTTGCTCCGGAAACGGAAATTTTTCGCTTTCGGCAGCAGCGAGAAATGGAACCACGATTTCAGGGCTTGATTCGATTTCAAGCGTCAATCGGCGAGCGATGTTCTCCGTCAATCGAGGGATAGAAGATGCTTTGGCTAGCGAAATCGCTTGTGCGGGATCGCGAGTTACTGCCGATTCGATACCATACCAAAGCATCGACGGAAACATACGATCATTTCGCAGTTCCGATTTCGATGCGAGCTTCATCGCGATCGGCCATCGATCGGCTTCTGGCAAACGCTGAAGAGCCGAAGCCAAATAGAGATGAACCAAGCCCGAGGGATCTTGACTCGCAAGTTGGAGCAATGCATCCTTCAACCCTTTGGAAGGTAGAATTCGGTTGGGCGATAATCGATCGACTATGAATCGAAGCGCAGTGACGCGTTCATGCTCATTGTTCGCCGATAGTCGTGCCAGCAGCCAATCCTCATCCGCAGCGCCGACCGCATAACACGTTTCAATCAATCGCAGTCGCTTAGGGACATCCGTCGTAGTATCGAGACTCGCTTGAATCTGCTTGCGAAGATTTAAAAGATCCGAGGCCGATTTATTATTCGCATAACGTTCCGTCAAAATCCGCCGGGCCGTTCTTGGCCACCAACTGTTCGAATGAGACTGGAACGCAATCAACTCGGCGTCCGACTTGGTGAACAGATCCAGCGACTTGTTCGATTTTGTTTGGCCATGCGTGAGTTTGTAAATGCGACCGCTGGTGCGATGGACGCCATCGTGATCATGGCACTCGCCCGTATCGCTCCAGTCCGCGATATAGACTCCGCCATCGGACCCTGTGATTAAATCCATGCCCCGAAACCAGGGATCGGACAGGAAGCAGAAGTCGGGAGCACGTTTGCCGACATAGCCGGCCCCCTGTCGCTCCAGGAGATTGCTATTGATGCGGAGTCCGTGCAAGTTCAGAGTAAAAAGTCGATTGCGATAGTCTTCCGGCCAGTTGTCTCCCTGGTAGATCATCAAGCCAATATGGGCGTGCCCACCACCTGCCTCGTTGGTCTTATCCGACATGCCTTTTTGAACGGTATTCCATTTTTCTCCGTTGTCCCAATGAACATGATCGGCGGTCTGTTCGATCAATTGATACGTATGCGGATTCAAGTCGACACCGTACATGCGTTCTACGTGCGCTCCGGGGACAACATGCCAGAGGTGGCCGATAACCGTATTGATAACGAACATTTCGCCGTGCTGATCGAAATCGAATCCCCACGAGTTGGTCATTCCGTACATTACAGGTTCGACAGTTCCATGGATTGGATGGTATCGCCAAACACCGGTATTGATCTTGATGCGCTGCGAGTCGCTTGAGCCCGGTTTGCCAATATTGCTGGTCGCTTGGATCCCGTGTCGCGCGTAGAGCCAACCATCGGGTCCCCATTTGAGACCGTTGGCAGGTGTGTGACCGACGACCCCTTCATCGAAGCCATCGAGCATGACGACAGGAGGCCCATCGGGAATATCATCTCGATTTCTGTCGGGAAAGAAAAGAAGATGGGGCAAGCAAATGGCCCAAACACCTCCGTTGCCAACTTCGATGCTCGTCAGTTTTCGAGCGTTATCCCAAAAGACAGTTCGCTTATCATGTTTCCCATCGCCATCTTGATCTTCAAGAACGACGATTCGATCGCGTTGATTTGCGTCGAAGCCACCAGCTCCACCACCCGCCCAACTGTAGTTCTCCGCTACCCAGAGGCGGCCTCTTTCATCGGTGGCAATCGCGATCGGATTTTGGACGTTGGGTTCCGATGCAAAAACCGAAAGCTCGAATCCAGGTGGAAGCTTTGCCGACTTGGCGACCGCTTCCGGAAGCATCGGACTCGTAGTCGACTTTTCCGAATTGAGCGGAGTTGGAAAATCGTCCGCGTTAGAGCGTTGGATCGAGATGCTATAAACAATCAAGAGAGCCAAACTTAGCCAGTTGCGATGGGAGGGAGGCACAATGGTTTCCTGCTGAAGTCGTGGACGGGTAGGAGAAATCAGTTTACACGAAAGACTGCACGAAACAGAGAGGTCCGAGGTTTTACGAGGAGTTTCAAAGGTCCCTAAAAAAGCCTGTAGATAAACGGCACGGTTGCAGTCTGACGAAATGCGACAGCTACGGCAATCAAAGAAAGAGAAATCAAGATCGGGACAAGCCACCATTTTTTCTCATGCACCGCGAGAAAACAGAACTCTTCCCAAAGTGAAGGCCTTAACTTGTTGCGTTGTTTTCCATGAAAAAAGTAGTCTTCGCCGAGTTCTAGCAGTCGCTCGCGATAAACAACGGTACGATGTCCTTGCCAGTCCTTTTCAATGGGCCTGATCCATTCCTTTTGAATCAATAGCTCTGCGAGATGTCCACCGAGCATTTGATGACCTTCTAACCGGGGATGAACGTGATCGATAAGCCATTGATCACCGACCAGTCCAGTCTCGGAAACAAAGGAAGTAATCCAAACAACGTCAGCGAGAGTCGAAGCCCCCAGAACCTAGCCAAAGACGTCCGCATCCGCTTGCTCAATTCAGATCCTTGAAGAAAAGACTTTATAGGGAAGCTAGGCTAGTCACTATTCCGTTATTCGACAGTGTACTCAGTTCGGTTTCTCAATGCAAAAGTCCACGAGTGAATGCCCCCGAGTTTTACTTGGGGGATATTTGCAACCCCTCTAGACTGGATGGTCAAGACCCCTGGCGTGAGGGCCTCGCTCGACCACAATTGTCGCCTTTGGAAGTTTGACACCGTCGAAATTATTTGTCATAATCCTAGCTTCTACTTCTCTTCTCTTCCTATCTAAATGGATTTCACCATGCCTAAGGCTGCTAGCTGGCAACGTTTCGGACGTCGAGGATCACGTAAAGCAACGAGGCGGATTGCCTTCGAATTACTCGAACCCCGGTTGAACTTGGCGTTAGATGTTCCCGCCTTTGCGAGTCTGCCAGGCGCGAACCATACGATCTACCTCGACTTCGATGGTCACGTGACGACTGGAACTTCCTGGAACAGTTCCTACAACGTAACAAACATCAATTCGCCAGCCTATAGCACTGACGCTGATAAATTGAACTTCACCACCGCGGAACTAACGAATATCGAAAGAACATGGAAGCGAGTGTCGGAGGACTTTGCACCTTTTCAAGTCAACGTAACCACAATTGCGCCCACAGTGGAGGACCTCCGCAATACCGGCAGTGGCGACGCCAAATGGGGCGTTCGTGCGGTAGTGACTGCCGACGTAGCGTTCAATTGCGGTTGCGGTGGAATCGCTTACATCAACAGTTTTAATTGGAATACCGATACACCCGTTTTCGTATTCAATACGGGTGAGGTTGGGGTCGCGGAAGCGGCGAGTCACGAGGTGGGCCATTCCCTTGGCTTGTCGCACGACGGGACCGCGACGTCCGGTTATTATTCAGGGCATGGTTTGGGAACCGACAGCACTTACTGGTCGACCATTATGGGCGTCGGCTACTACGTGGATGTGTCTCAATGGGATAAAGGGGAGTATTTTGGTTCGAACAACGCAGGGGCAGGCGCCAATTACAACAAAGGTCCTGACGATTTAAGCATTATCACCAGCTACAACGGATTCGGCTACCAAACCGATGATCATGGCGACACACAAGCGACGGCATCAGCCCTTTCCATTGTCGGCGCAACCGTCACCGGGAGTGGATTGATTTCAACTCGTACAGACTCCGATTACTTTCAGTTTACGACAGGGGCTGGAACCGTTACCTTGAATGTGAATCCTGCTGCAGTCGGGGCGAATTTGGACATCGAAGCCAGTTTGTACGACAGCAGCGGCGTGTTGGTCACTGCCTCGGATCCATTTCAAGCGTTGAATGCAAGTCTAAGTGCCAATTTGGCCGCCGGTCAGTACTATCTGAAAATTGATGGTGTAGGTGCCGGCAATCCAACTACCAATCCGCCGACAGGGTACACAGATTACGCTAGTCTCGGGCAATATGCTATCAGCGGTTCCATCGTTGCGATGGGCGGTGCTTCACTCAGTATTGTTGCTACCGATGCCTCCAAAAATGAAGGCAACAGCCTCAGCAACGCCTACACGTTTACGGTAAACCGGACCGGCGACACGACAATCGCATCCTCCGCCACTTACACGGTGACCGGGTCAGGCAGTTCCCCGGCAACTGGATCGGATTTTGTAATTGGTTCACTGCCAAGTGGGATTGTTTCGTTCGCTGCGAATGAAACAACCAAAGTCATTTTGATTGATGTTCAAGGCGATACGACGGTGGAAAGCGACGAGGGGTTCACGGTCACACTGTCGGCACCTAGCGCATTAACGAGCATCAATGTCGGCTTTGCTGTAGGTACTATCGTGAACGATGACTCAGCACCCGCGCCGCCAACGTTTGCTATTTCAGCAACGGATGCGTCGAAAGCCGAAGGGACCGGTAGCGCTCCGACCCCATTTGTTTTCACGATCACGCGATCAGGTAACGTTTCCGCCTCTTCAAGCGTAAACTACACAGTATCGGGAACTGGTTCAAATAAGGCCAATAGCAAAGATATCGTCGGTGGGTTCTCGAGCAATGTGCTGGTCAATTTCGCGATCAACGTGACCAGCATCAGTGTTGTGGTCAATGTCAAAGCGGATTCTACCGTTGAGCAAAACGAGGCCTTCAAGGTTACATTATCTAATGCCGTCGGGGCAACGATTGCGATTGCAACCGCCAGCGGAACGATTGTCAATGACGACGGAGTCGGGCTTGGAGCAACGAACGGAGAGGATGAAGTACTTATCGCCGTAGCCGATCCATTCTGGATGTTTGCGCCACCCGAGTTTCTCACTCAAGAGCAACTGGCGGTACCGGTCGTGACTTGGATCAACGGCCAGTCCTTTGTTGGCGATTTGGCGCACGAGCATGATGACGATGACCATTCGATATTTGATGACGAAGAAACGGAACACGCGTTGGCGACACCCTGGAATTTCCATACCGCCGAAGAACGACTCGCATCGGTCAGCTCCCCAAGAAATGACCTGTTGGATTGGGCCATCGATTCGACAGTCGATTCGTTGGTGGATGGATCGTTGTTGGTGCAGTTGGATTCTAGCGACTATGAGTCTCTGTCTAAGAAGTCCAAAGTCGATGCCGACAAGGGCTCTCGTGCTTTATCTAAGTTGCTATCGAAAATCACCAGCCGGTCGATTCAGTCCGTTGACGAAGCATTCGCGGATCGAGATTTTACGGACTCAACCGATGTCGAAGGCTAGGACAAAACGAACGGATAGTGAATGCCTCCGAGTTTTACTCGGGGGATATTTAGCATCCCTCTAGCTTAGATGGTCATAACCCCTGGCGTGAAGCCAGGGGCATCTATTGGTAACTGGCGATGCTGAGTGAGGCCCTCGCTCAGGTTTGGTGCAAACTCACCGAGCGAAGGGCCTCGCCCGTCCACAACATTATCGCTCTTGTGGGCGTGCCGCATCCGCTCCCACCGATAAATACTCGAGTAGATCCAGTATTTCTTCGGTTTGAAATCCATCGACCAGACCGGACGGCATTGGTGAAACCGTCGATTCCTGAATCGACTCGATCTCGCTTTTCTCAATTTCAATCGTTTCCGATGCTTTGAGTGAGTCCGTTGCAATTTGCAGCTTCTGTGAACGATAGTCCCCTTCGATCAGTACCCGACCAACCAGGACTCGTCCATCTTTCGTCGCTATTTGAACTTTGCGGTAGTTTTCGGCAACCACATGCGACGGCTCGAGGATCGAATTCAAAATGTCCTTGCGACTGAAACGATTTGCAATCTGCGTTAAGTCGGGGCCAACCGCAGGGCCGCGTGCGCCGCTTCGATGACAGCGACTACACATCGCCTCAACGAAAACAACAGCACCCCGCTGGCGGTCAGGCTTGTACGTATCTGTCGACAGCCTGGGGACGAGATCGTTCATGCTCCATTGCTTGACCGTCGGACGCGAGACAATCATCGGCGGCATATCTGAGGTGTCGACGTTTGGTTCAAGCAAATCGGCCAGTTCGATTCGTTCGCCGTCGGTTAGTTTGGCCGTGGCGTCGCTCCGGATTTGTTTCAAGAACTTCTCCATCCCTTCACCGCGTACAAAACTCGATCCCGCGTTGAGCGATTGAAAATACTTTCTTCGGGTCTCGATGGTCCAGCCTGAGTCTTCGTTTCGCAAAACCAATAAAGCGTGTAGGCGTTGCTCTTGAATCGGACTATTCAGCAAGATTGTTGAGGCATACAAGACCGACTTGGCGGAACCGAACGACGCCAGGAGTGAGGTGCACGCTCCCATGAGATTGGAGCTAGATCCACATCGCCCATATTCGTCTCCGTTCGATGCTAAGCGAGAAACGAGGGATTCAAGTTGCTCTACTATTCTAAGTCTGCGATCTTCGAGCTTATCGGCAGAAGACTGTTCGAGCAGCGAATAGCATTGCACAAGACCCCAGGCTTGGCTCAAGGAGAGATCTGCCGACTTCATGCCAAGCAAGCGTTCCAAGACAGGTATTGCGATTGATGGATCGCCGCTCCGAACGAGGGCAAGATATGCTTCGATGGCAGCCGTTGTTCGCGATTCGGAGAGTGCCCGTTCTCGCCACGTGGTGATCGGTTGATGCTCGATCGCGACGCGGGCTGCGTTTCTAAGGTTCCAGTCTAGGGAGTCCAATTGCCACCATGCCAACTCGATATTGGAAGGGCTGTTTGCAGCGTGCATGGTCTCTAAGTGGGAGCGAATTTGCTTGGCGATGAGAGCGTGTGCCGCACAATGTTGCTCGTGAAGCGAGGGTGACGACGCGGGCTCAGGTCCCGCAATGTACGCGATGCGGTACAAAGCCGATTGCGTCTTTCTGCCCCCCGTTACAATGTAAAGCGCTCCGTCTGGGCCGATCGCTAGATCGGTGACGTTTAGCGGTCTGCCTTGCAAGAACGTCTCGGCGCTGGCTCGATACCCTGCTCCTCTCGGCAACAAGTGAACCGCCAAGATACGTCCGTAGGTCCAGTCGAGTATCAAAAGCGATCGACGATATGCTTCTGGGAATTTGGCATCCTGTGCAAACAGAACCGAAGTTGGGGAGCCTTTGCCGATATCGAGTGTTGGCATCGCATTGTCTGGATGATCAGGAAAATACGGTGGCCATTTCCCAGTTACCGCTCGCCAGCCATAATCCGCCCCTGAGAGCAACTGCACAACGCGAGTGGGACGGTACCACGGCGACCCCATATCGAATTCTGCATCCGCATCGTAAGTAAACCAATCGCCCTCCGGGTTTAATGCCAATCCAAACGGGTTCCGTAAACCAGAGCACAAGATCTCCCATTGCTTGCCCTCTGGGTCCGTTCTTACCACATGGCCTTGTCCGGTCCGTCTCGCCAAAAGCGTATCTCGAAAGGGGGACGTTCGATCGACCACGTTGTCGGTCGGTACCTCAACGGAATCGCCATGGATGGAGTAAATCCAACCGTCTTTTCCAAGCGACAAATCATTCCGGCCGTGCCCCACACCTCCCGGGAATTCTCTTAGGAGTTGAACTTCGTCGAGGGAATCGTCTCCGTCGGTATCTCGAAGTCGATATAGCCCTTTGGAATTGTTGGCGTTGGCATACAGCGCATTGTGGGCATAAAGCAAACCCCGACATTCCAGTAGCTGATCGTTGATCACCTCGACTTTCTCGATGGAACGGGACTCTTTGTCCAGAGTCATTCGCAGCAAGCCTTTTTCTTCGCGCGCGATCGTCAAGCGTCCATTTGGGTCGAATGCCATGCTTACCCAAGAGCCCTCCTCCGGAGTTGCGATTCGAACGAGCGCTATTTCAAAACCGGGTACAGTCCAAAATCGGTTTTCGTCCATGGCTTTCCCTGCAACGGCTTGTCGCCACTGTTCGTAGTTTTCGGTCGGTTCGACTTTGGAGGAGCGTCGACCGATCCCCCAGAGCTCGGGCTTCACGGTCCCTAAAGAAATAACCGGCGTCTTTTTTGAATCGCCTACGGCCTTGTTTGACCGAGACGTATAGGACCATGCGCCGTCGGTTGCTATCGTTTGAATTCGAGGTTCGTTGGCGATCCCGATGGAAAGACTGGATGCGATGGCGGATGGACCAGCACGGGCGGTGACCTCGATGCGAACAACATTACTGCCAGTGACCATCGCATCGGTGATGTCCGCATCAATGGTTTGGCTGTAGGGTTCCACGGAGAAGAGTCTTCGATCATTGACGACAACCGTCGCATGGCAAAAGTCAGCAGCCAATCGAATCGTAGCTGTTCTAACCGGGAGCTTTATGTCAAATGAACGTTGAAAGACAAACGTGGGTGTGTCGGGAGTCCCTTCCTTCGACTGCGTTGTCTCATCCGCTATCCAGATCCAATGCGGTGTGGGAGGATCCGACTCAATCTCCATAGCGCGAGTTGTTGAGCCGAAAACACCAAGCAGAACGACGGCAAAAGATAGGGCTAGGTGGAACCGAAAGTGAATTGACATGGCGAGCCGAGGCGTTGCGAAGCGATCCAGTAAACGCCCTATTCTACACATTCTCAGGTGCCAATAGCAATTAGAACTGAACCGACTCGGTTGCACCGGACAGGTTATAACCGGAGACTGCCGAGCCTCGGCGGCGGACCTGAATAACATGCCCACTGACTCGTTCCAAAGCCGGACTGTATCCTTCTCGCACGACTTGATGCACCACGGTCTCCGGTTCGTCATAGTCAATCGGCTTGACCGTGATGGGGGCAAGCGTTAGTGTCTTCCAACCGCTCGGCTGATCACTGAGAAACTGAATTTGCAGATGGAAAATGGCCGGCGTTTGAGGCGCGATGTATTTGAATTCGATCCTGTACGAACCGTTTGCGGCAGCGGAGATTCGCATCCCTTCTAAGATCGTCAAATCGCCGGCGACGGCACCGTCGATGGAGTAGACTTTCCTGCTCGACTTAAAGACGGTCGGGGTGTCAAAATCGATTTTGGAGACAGTCTTGGGGGTTTTAAAGCTGGTCATTATGGAGTCTTGGGATGACTCAAGCGATTCGAGATAGCCTGACAATACACTTGCTTGTTGCGAACGCTTGTTCCACAGGTTGGCTTGGCCAGAAAGTGCATAGAAAAGTTCGGGGCGTTTGCAGTCACCATCAACCTGTGGTGGCTTGGCGATTGTCGTGTTCATCGCAGGGCTAGGTAGTACGGAGACAGGAACTTCCTCTTGCATAGGCAGAGGTTCGTTGGTTTCCGGTAGAATCACGTTAGGAACTTTTTCATTATTAGAACTGTGTTCGTTGCTTTCAACCGCAGGCTGGCCCGCCGAAGGCCATAGTTTTGGGCACGGTTCTCGCATTATTTGACGCATCCATTCCACTTCTTGACCGTGTGTTTCGCGAATGAGGTGTTCGGAGTAGTTCAGCATTGCAACGCGTCGTGAGCTTTTGATGTTGTCAATGGCCACTTCTACGTTCGGGTCGAAGCTTAGGTTGATCGCGACCGGAGAGGAAGCATAACTGCTCAAGCCACAGTGTTTTGAATCCACGTGTCGAAAGGTTATTTTATGGCGACCGACTGGGAGCAGCGACTTGAGATCAAAAGAGTAACAGCAGTTGGATTGATCTGCACCGAGGACATGTCCGTAACTCTCAACATCGGCAACGACACTTGCTCCGGGCGCCACGTTGGCAAACTTGACCACGATGTTGTTCAAGCATTCGATCGATGGAGCCGGAATAGAAATTGGAATCAAGCCTGAAACCGAGTCTCCCGCAGCGATAGGTTGTGGGATAGAAGGGGGCATCACTTCGATACGCAATGGACTCGACAATTGGCTCCAAACATCACCCATCAAGTATTCCACCTGCAACACGATTTTCCCAAGCGGTGGACAGTCCCATTGATACGTGGCCGACACAGTGCGAGGATCGATAGACGACCAATCCGATAGAAGTGACAACATTTCTGGGGCGGCTGGCAATCCATTTAACCAAAAGCGCACAGCATCGGGGTTCATGCCTTGAGGCAGTGCAAGGCTAAACTGCAGAGGCTGATACGGTACTTTTGTCCATCGGCTGCCACCGGTGATGCGTTCCGATCCGGATGGTGGTGCGCCGATGAGCGTTATCGAACCTGGTTTCAAGCGTTGGGTGAATTCGGGATTAAGATCGGCCCATTCCTCGGCATCAACGATACTTGGTTCGTCAAAAAAGCCGTCAGTCATCTCATCGTGGCGGATGCTGCCAGCATCCGAACCGTCGCAACAAGGAATCGATTCGGCCTGCAAAATGGGTTCGTGGATTGCCGCAACAACCTCTTCGGCTACAGGCGATTGGCAAAGGAATAAGCAAGCCGCAGCGGGTATCAAACAGCAGAACATGGCAACCTCACAAAACTAAAACTGGATATCGGACTTTTCCACCGTAGTTCAAGATGGAGGGGCAGGCATTTGGCTAGCTTTCAAAACATCGGAATGGAGTCTAAAGAGTTCCGATTTCAACGATTTTTTCGATTTCAGCCGGGTTTCGGGTAGTCAATCTTGCCCTTAGGCGAGGGACAGTTTGAAATCTACCAATAAACTGGGTGGCACGCTCTGAGGCTGTGATTTTTTCGAATCTGAAGAAAGTACTCATCACGCTCCGCGTGATGTTGACGCAGAAACCAAAGGTCTTTGAACTGCGAAAATCACGCGGAGCGTGATTGGTACTATAAAATCACAGCCTCTCTGAGGTACGAAGGGCGTGGTGAATCGCTAGCTAGAGTCATGTGCCACACAGTCCCCGCACCCATCGCATTGGGCGCGCTACGCGGTGGCCTGGCCTGAAGGTCTTCTGTTTGCCGCTCGCCTTACCAAAAGAAAAACACGTAGCGAAGGAGGCGTATCTACATGAATTTCCGCCTCAGCCATGCGGACCTGCAATGCTAGCGAACTTCATGCGTTAGAATCTACTTTTTCGGTAAAGTCGATTCAAGCTGCGCCTCTTAACAGCCGATCAGAATTCAATGGCAACCGATCCGTTCCCAGACAAGAACTCGACCTCGAATCGACTATTGAAGAACCTGCACCGAGTCACGTCGGCGTGGGGTTCGGTCGTTGTTCAAGGGATTTCAACGCTTGGGGATATTTCCTTGTTTGCCTTTCAAATGTTTGCATGGATGTTTCGTGCTCGGCCGAAACGCGAGACGCTCATGCCCAACTTTTATGCGGTCGGGGTGTTGAGTCTGCCCGTTGTGGCATTGACCGGCACGTTCATTGGAATGGTCCTAGCGATTCAGAGTTACCACCAGTTCAAGAACATAGGACTGGAAACACGTCTTGGGGCTGTCATCAACATGTCGTTGGTCCGTGAGTTGGGCCCAGTGCTTGCCGCGACCATGCTGGCGGGGCGCGTAGGGAGCGCCATGGCTGCGGTCCTCGGCACCATGCGTGTGACGGAGCAGATTGATGCTCTGGTGAGCATGGGAGCGAATCCCATCCACTACTTGGTGGTGCCTCGCTTCATGGCTTGTGTGCTCTTAATACCTGCTTTAACTGTCATGGCCGATTTTATGGGCATAGTGGGTGGATACTTTTACAGTGTGATCATATTGGGAATTGACCACGCTCAGTATTTGCGGAACAGTCGTGATTTTGTGGGTGGCTTCGATCTATTCACCGGAGTGTTTAAGAGCGTTTTCTTTGGCGCTACGATTGCAATCGTTAGCTGTTATCGCGGTTTTCATTGCCAGCCCGGTGCAGAAGGGGTTGGTCGAGCGGCCACAGCCGCCTTTGTTCAGAGCTTCGTGATGATCCTCGCATTGGACATCGTGCTCAATATATTCTTAGACGCAGTTTACTTTGCCATTTGGCCAACTGGGGCAAAGCTGTTTTGATGGACGAATCGATTCTTAACCAATTAGCGACCAGCGGTCCACCAGCGACTCGTCCGATTTTAGAGACGCGCGGGATGTCGTTGCAATTTGGCCGCCAAATTGTGCTCAAGGATATATCAGTCAAGATCAGCAAAGGGGAGACCGTTGCGATTATTGGTGAAAGCGGGTGCGGTAAAACCATGTTTCTCAAAGCTCTCGTCGGCTTGCTAAATCCAACGGCGGGTAGCGTGATTTTTGATGGACAGGACATTCAGCAACTCAATGATCGGGATATGACAAACTTGCGGAAACGATTCGGCTTCGTTTTTCAAAATGCAGCGCTTTTTGACAGCATGACGATCAGCCAAAACATTGCTTTCCCACTTCGACAGCATGGTGTCCCCAAAGGCAAACAGGCACAGAATCTTATTTCGGATCGTTTGTCGGAAGTTGGATTGCCGAGCAACGTTTTGACCAAACGTCCATCACAGCTATCGGGTGGGATGCGCAAACGGGTCGGACTCGCGCGGGCTTTGATTTTAGAACCGGATCTACTATTGTACGATGAGCCCACGACGGGCTTGGACCCGATCATGAGCGACGTCATCAACGAATTGATGATGCGCACTCGAAAACGCTATCCAGTAACCAGTATCTTCGTAACGCACGATATGCATTCGGCGAGAAAAGTCGCCGACCGAGTCATCATGCTGTATCCCTATTCGAGGTTGGAAAATGGCGAGTCACAAATTCTTTTCGATGGCCCACCCGAGCAACTCGACAACACGCATGACAAGCGAGTCAAACAATTTGTGAACGGAGAAGCAGGCGAGCGATTGATGGAAATGCTCGCATCGCGAAGCAAGGGGCATCCGGACACATTCAATTTGGTCGATCCAAATCTTAATGCTGAAACAGACGAGGAATTATAATGGAAGAGAGCGGCTATCGTTTTGGGGTCGGAGTCTTGGTTTTGGCGTCCGCGATTATCGGGGTACTATTGATCGCGTTTTTCGGTGCTGTGCCCACCTTATGGGTTGATCGCAATCGAGTCAGCGTTAACTTTCCGAGTGCCCCTCGTGTTGCCGTCGATACTCCCGTTCGAAAGAACGGCGTTCTCATAGGGCGCGTTTCGAGCATTACACTTCGACCAGGCAGCGAGGGGGTCATCATCCAGATGGAACTCGATCGTAAGGTCGAGCTGCGAACGGGAGAAGTACCGCGGATTGTAAGTGGCTCGATTATTACGGGAGACGCGGTCATTGAATTCGTCGAACCCACAGCCGAATCGAATCTTCGTCGATTCGACGGGACGATGGGGACACCTCGGGATGGCTTGTTGGATGCACGTGAAGTCGCAGCCATCAACGAGATTATCACAGACAAGTCATTTTTAGATGGCGGTGAAGTGGCGACGGACCCTTTTGAGTCGTTAGCTCGGATGGAGAAAACCATGGGACCTATGATGTCCACGGTCGAGCGTGCACTCAATCGATTTGAATCGATTGGAGCGTCCGTCCAAGAAGTTGTCGGTCGAGATAACGGTCCAGTTCGGGAGCTGGTCACTTCCATCAAGTCAACGGCGGAGGAAGTTAGGACGACCGTCAATACGATTAATCGCGTCGCGACTCAGTTGGAAAACGCACAAATTCCAGAGGCTGTTGTCAATGCATTGACGATCCTGCCCGAACTGTTCAAGGAAGCCCAAGTAACACTCTCGCAAACGCAGCGAACCCTCAAGGGCTTCGAACAGTTCAGCTTGAGCCTCGAAGGGTTAGGCAAGGAGTTCGAGGGAATCGGAGAAACCATTCGCCAGGCGGTGAACAACGCCAACGTGGCGATCGAAAATATCGCTGAGATTACCGAGCCTATCAGTCAAAATAGCGAGGCCCTAGTGGCCAATGCGGTCAGTGCACTTGATAATTTGAACGCACTCTCCGTCGACTTAAAGAAATTTACGAACCGTCTGAACAACAGCAATGGGACCATTTCCCAGTTGGTGGACAATCCGCAAATCGCGTTTAAGGTAGAGCAAACGCTTAGAAGCATTCAAGCCGCTTCTGGGAATGTGGAGATTCTGACTCAAAAGTTGCAGCCGATTCTGAACGACGTTCGTATCTTCACCGACAAAGTTGCAAGAGATCCTGGTCAGATCGGAGTTCGAGGTGCGTTGAGCGCTCGCCCCTTGGGGACTGGTCTCAAGTAAGATGCTGAGTGCGCAAGTGGAACAACGGACAGAAGATTGGCGAGACGATTGGCGCACTCGATGCTACGATTGCTATCGGCCAGTAGACCGTTGCTTTTGCGACGAAATTCCAGCGATCGATAATCGGACCAATGTGCTGATATTTCAGCACATGCGGGAACGATTCCACGCGTTCAACACCGCTCGCATTTTGCGCAAGTCTCTGTTGAATTCAAGAATTGTAGTCGATCATATGGAAAACCTTGCGAAAGCCTTTTCTCAGATGTCATTCACCGGAGAGACTGGACTTTTGTACCCGGGCGACGGTGCGGAGTTGCTGGAAGAGTTGAGCCCTATTGAGATGCCGAAACAGCTTGTCGTTTTGGATGGTACTTGGCACCACACCAAGACTCTGTTTCGCGACATTCCGCAGCTTCGAGGTTTGCGAAAGGTGCGATTGGCGCCAGCGCAACCAAGTCGCTACGGGATTCGGCGGGAGCCGCATGTTTCGTTTCTATCCACCCTCGAGGCGACGGTTGCTGCACTGCGTTGTTTGGAGCCTGAAACGCAAGGTTTTGACCAACTCGAGGCTGCATTTGATTCGATGGTTGCGAGCCAGTTAGCGCACCCCAAGTCGGCGGACAGCGTACGAAGAAAACACCGACCACGTGCCCCGTTGAATATCCCAAAGGTGCTGAGAAACAACTTGCGAAACGTCGTTGTCTTGTATGGAGAAACGGCTCCTGGGACCGGCACCGCTGCCCAAGCGGGTCATGAAAACGGTCGCAGTCCGGTGTTTTGGGTTGCTGAGAGGCTTGGCACAAGTGAACGATTTGAGCGAGCGATTCGACCGTCGAGTGTTTTGCCCGAATCGTTTCTCGGGCATTTAGAACTGGCCGAAAGCGCTTTCTCCCAGGCCGTTTCGATGGACACGTTTCGGCGTGAATGGGGATCCTTCTTGCAACCAACCGACACGCTGGCTTATTATTATTCGAACTGCACACGTCTACTGGATGTGATTGGCAGCTCCACGCATTTGAAAGTCTATTTAAAGAGCGTTCAGCTTCACCGAGGCAAGAAGAATGGCACGCTTGACGAATTGCTTGCGGCCCTTCATGTTGTGCCAGGCGATGCACATTGCCAGGGACGTGCAGGCAAGCGACTGGCAGGTTCCATCGCTTTGGCTCGGTATTTGAATGCTTGTCCGCTCGATTAGGTTATTTCTTTGCTCGCACGAAAATCGGGTTCACGGGAGTTTCCTCCCAAGTGGATTCGTCAACGCGGGACAACGTCATGGCCAGTTCCGCCCCGCCTGTGGCTTGATAATATTGAATGGAAATTGGGTGTAACCCCGATTCCAATCGTACCAGCCGACTCGCGGGTTGAGGCGGGTGATTGAAATCGTTGTCGACCAGTAGTTGCTCGTGAGCGAACAATTTGCTTCCATCGTCAGAGATTATTGCCACCCGATATAGCGCGGTGGTGTTAATATCTAGGAATCCATCGAAGATCGCAGCAAAATTTTCGCGTCCCTTTTTGGCGGCCAGGGAAAGAAGAAATTGATCCACTGTTCCCTCTTGTTCTATGCTCATTGGAGGAAAATTGGGCATTCTGGTGAAGCTACCTGCATATATTTTGTATCGGAGACCAGGCTGAGGTTCTTCGACGATAACTGGTTTAAAGGGGAGTGCCGCTTGAGGAAGAAAGGATACCGACCGGATTTCGTCAGCAGATCGAATCTCCATTTCCATTTTCGATTTGCCAGGGAGTGTTAGATCCATGGCGATAACCCAATCGAGAATCTGTCTTACCTTCCTTCCGCCAACACTGACGATGACGTCTCCCTTTTTCACGCCCGCTTCCGAAGCACTTGACTTTGCCTCAACGCTCTCGACCAAGCAACCATCGGCATTAGGATCGATGGTGATCCCCGTCCTTCGCTGGTGGCGCACTTCAGGTTCGATTAGGGCCATCGCAGACGCGCGGACCCGATCAATGGGGATGGCGTAGTTGACATTCTGTTCTTGAGAGAAACTGCCTGAAACGATCCCAATCAGTCGGCTTTCAAGGTCGATCAATGGTCCGCCACTGTTCCCTGGGTTGCTTGCCGCGTCAAACTGAATGTATTTGTCGCGACCGTCGATTGGACTGAATTGAGACATCACAAGCGCATTGCCTGCGTTGGTCATCATGCTTTTGTTGCTCACGATCCCAGCCGTGAAAACGATGCCTCTACCCCCAGGATTTCCGGCGGTGACGACCGTTTCGCCATTCATCAGATCGTTGTTTCGGCCAACAATCGAATCCGGCCATGTGTGTTCTCCACTCAGCTTAACCAGGGCTAGGTCTCGTTCAGGCAATCGCCCTACGACGCGGAATGGAATGGCCTTTCCTTCGTATACAGCGTAGCCTTCTTTGCTTGGCACGACATGGTTATTGGTCAAGACATAACCATTCGGGTTCACGATAGCACCCGAACCAGAAATCCAAGCGGACTTAGCAGCATCGATCGTGAACAGCCCAACCACCGTTTTTTCAGCACTTTCGATGACCTTGACGAGGGGCGTGCGACGGATTGAACCCTCGGTTAGCTGTGCGATGGCTTGCGACATGCAATTTGCGGAACCAATTGCAACCAAACCGCATGCAATCCGCATCGTTTTACTTCTCATGCACGTCATTACGTAATTCATCCTAGTGGTATATCAAGTTCAAGAATTAGGGTTCCCAACATCACGCGGAGCGTGATGGGTACGTTCTCATCACGCTCCGCGTGATGGTTCCTAGCAGACTAATCGCAAGTGTTATTTACGAATCGCGTTGGCTTTGAGGAGAAATGCACGAGCATGCGTCAGGTAACTCAACGAACCGGCGTTGCGTTTGCGATGGTTGGTTACCGATGTGCAAATCGCCCTCAGGGCCAATACCCAGTCTTCGTCGCTCACGCTTAATTGTTCTCTTGTTGCGGCCAATCGAGACGTGACAAAAGCTACCGCCTCGGTTTCGTTGGAGGTATAGCGAATCGCGCAAGTGAGTGCTTGTCTGATGATTTCGTCGTCGACCTGGGAGAGGTCCCTGGCGGATTGAACCAGGGCTGTCTCAATAGCCAGCAAAACGTTGGAACACCGCTCGGTGACTTGGTTTAGTTCTCGAGGCTTCAGGGTCAGCGGTGTCAATTCGGCGATCACGGGTCGTGGCGGGAGCTTTTCACGTCGCCGTTTTTCCTTCATCACCTCTTGCATTTTTTTTGCACTTAATGCCATAACCATACTCCCAATCAAGACGCTCGAAAAAACCTCATTGCCTCTCTATTTCTAACCCATTCTTGGATTGCAAGCTAGGCGGCGTTGGACCTAATCCTTGCGATGGATACTCGCTTGAAAATCAACGCGCGAGCGAGGTTCCTGCCGAGCGTGTCATTCCATTTTGCGAATGGAATGGCGTCGGTTGGAGTTGTTAGGCGAATAATTCGTTGATGGGTTGAAAGTCCACATAGCTTGTCCCGGACGCGGTTTCCACGAAGTGAAACGCGCGTCCCGAGGGAGTTTCCTCGACCTTTTTCGTCCAGTCGATTCCCATCGCAGAATAGATAGTGCAAGCGACATCCTCCATGTAGATTGCTCTGCGTGGGGACCAACCGTAATCCGTGATCGTACCCCCAACGGCATCCGTCTTGCCGATGACGCCCCCTGGCACGATTCCGCCACCTGCGAACATGCCACTATGCGCGTGAATATAGTGTTCGCGACCCGCCCGAGTTGCGCTAACTTCGCCTGGCGTTCTTCCAAATTCACTCATGCAAACAATCAACGTTTCATCCAAAAGCGACTTGGATCGATCACGGCTCCCTGGCAAAGCCGCCAAATCGAGAACTAGCGACGTAAAGGCTTTGTCCAACTCGCTCATCAACACCGGGTGATTGCGTGAGCCTGGTTTATAAATATCGCTATGGTGGTCCCAACCACCATGACTGGCCAGGATAAATCGAGTCCCAGCATCGGCCCGTAACAAGTTTCGTGCAAGTGCGAGCGAAGTACCTATCGAGGATTGGCCATATCGCGTTTTGTCGTCGTCGTTTAATGAAAAAATATCTGGGACGCGAGGATCGTTCATAATATCCCACGCGCCACGATAGTATTGGTGGTAGTCGGTAAAACTGCGGTCGAGGCCCGGTTGGCTCTGTCGTAGCCCTTGATCCAAGGTTTGTAGCCGACCCCAGCGGCGTTGCATCGTTTCTGCCATCTCTTTGCGAGGCGCAAGGTCAGGAGGTCCCTTGTCGATGGAGAGATTCAGCGGTCCAACTTCGGCCGAGAGAAATCCATTGTTGATCAGACCCGCTTGATTCCCGGACATATTCATTGAGATATAGGCTGGCAGCGAATCGGTTGTTCGCCGCTGATCGGCCAGTTCATGACAGACGACTGCGCCAATAGCTGGCACTTCCTTGGCCAGTGCCGGGTTTAGCGGATGTCCCGTTTGAATGTAATACTGAGCGCGACCGTGCACCGCATCCCAAGCCGCCATCGATCGTACGACACTTACTTTATCGAGAATTTTAGTAAGATTTGGGAATACGCCCATCGGTAACATCAAACCGTTGCCACAAGGCTGGATGTCAAAATAATTGGGGGTCCAGGGGCCTTGTTTTGCATCCAGCGAATCCAACTGGCTCATGCCACCCTCAAGGTTAATGAAGATGACTTGGCGCGCCGTGCCGCGCGGCAACCTGTCGTCGGCTGCCTTAACGCGCGTAGTAGCCATCCAGGGTAGTGAACCACCCACAACGCTCAGTCCACCCAGACGAAGCAGTTCGCGACGTTGGAGATAAAAAGGGGATCGTTTGTCAAAAGAATGGGTCATGCTAGGGCACCAGTGCTGGAATCAACAATCCGCTAGTAGTTGAAAAGAAAGTCGAGCTTGTTCAACAAGCTCCATTGAAGGTCCTCGATACCGATTTGACGATTCTCGGCAATCCAAGTTCGAGCGATTTCGGATTCGAGTTCTGTCGGTTTCCTCGACAGCGATCGCAAAACCATGGCTTCAATAATTTGGTCATCGGTCAGTTTGGAATCGATCATCGTCCTCGAAAAACTTGTGCCGCTGGCGGTCACGCGACTGGTGATGAACTTGCTATTCATCATCATCATGGCTTGCAGAA
Organism: Pirellula sp.; assembly: GCA_043743995.1. GTDB lineage: Bacteria > Planctomycetota > Planctomycetia > Pirellulales > Pirellulaceae > JBKCUI01. The sequence goes on from JAYTVM010000186.1 coordinate 20,381, forward strand.
TCGACCCGTTCTTGGCGGGATTTGCCCATTCGCGATTCGACTGACCGAACGTTCTAAACAATTGTTTCGCATCCCCGTCTCCGATGTTCTCCGGCGTGGCAGCTTGTGTCCAATAGCGTATGGGGGATTGAGGAGTCCCATAAAGCATGTGCTTCCTCGGGTAGTCCGGATAGACTCCTGTGGCTTCTACGATGGCATCGTGAAGCTCCTCCGAACTCAACATGCGAACGTAGTGCCGGGCAAAGTACGGAGTGTACGAGGCTTGCCATTCGGAGTCAAAATGAGAAGAAAGCTGATAGGCAGAAGATTGGGTGATGACGCGCATGAGAGACCTAAGACTGAAACGATTCTCCGCAAAGTATTTCCCAAGGTCTTCTAGAAGTTGCGGATTGGTTGGTTGAATGGTCCATGGAGCGGGTGGCGGGTTGGCAGGGTCCTGTCTTGCGAGATCAAAACCGTCGACTGGCTCTACAATTCCAAGCCCAAAAAATTCCTTCCAAAATAGATTGGCCGTAGCTTTTGCGAACTGCGGATGGGAGGTCAGCATCTTTGCAAATTGAGCGCGTAAAGGACGATTCGGATCCGCGGTCTCTCCGGACAACATAAAAGTCGGTTGAACAGGTTCTCCGCTCCGATGCAATCGGACCGAGCTCGCGGAATGGGAATCGTAACCAACACCGTCTTCGGAAATCGTAAATCGATCCTGAAACGGTACGATGCGGACCCGAGTCGTGCCGAAGAATGCGGCCAGCGCCCAAAGGTCCTCGCGTTTCTTCTTAGAAAGTCCCAAATCGACTTTCTCGAGAAAGCCCGCTCCACCATGACACGAGATGCATTGGAAATTAAGCCCCAGAAAGAACTTCGATGATTGGATAACAATCTCGTCGGACGTATCCTCGTGTCGGTCGGAATACATCGTGTCACCGGGAATATGCCATCGGGCCAAATAACCGGAGGGGGCTGCATCAGGCATCCAAACCGAGTTGGACGCTGTGGCTGTCAATAACTCCGTTACCATTTGATCGTAGGGTTTGTCCTGGCTAAGGGATTGTCGAATCCACTTGTCCAAATTTTCTGTCGAAGGATTGCCAATGCGATTGGCGCAGTTGCGGAAGAGGTCACCGTACCAGTAGGCCCATTTATCGACCCATGCGTCCGAAGCGATTAAGCGATCGATTTCCCGATCTCGCTTGGTAGCGTCGGCATCGCTGACGAAGGTTTCAATTTGATCAGGCGTCGGTATCCTTCCTGTCAAATCCAACTGAACGCGACGTAGGAATGTAGTGTCATCCGACATTCGGGCGTGAGGTATTTTATTCTCGTGCATCGCGGCAAACAAATGTTCGTCGATATGATTGCGGCGAACGATTTCAAGATTCGCATTTGCTGGCTTAGGGAGTTTTGCAACGACTGAGGAAGTCTGCTGGCTGATGTCGGCGTCGGGTCGAGCTCGGTTGACCTTGTCAGGTGCATGGTCTGTGTCCTTGGGCAAACCTGGAATCGTCTTTTTCGCGGCTGCATTTTCTTGAGCAAATACGGAAGGTGACATCCCCCAGAAAACGAAGGGAACGCAGAGCCAGATCGCACGTAAAGCACTCATTTCGAGTCCTCCTTTTCCGGTTTGCGGATTTCCAAGTCCGAAGGAACAGTCGGAGAATCTGCTTGAATGGTAAGAGTATCGATCTTACCATCTTTCGTAAGAAGTCGAATGGCTTTATTTCCTCGATCGCAAACATAGAGGCCGCCATCGGGGGCGATTGCGATCTTTGCAGGCACAAACAGTGTTGGAGTCGAGTCATTCTTGTCGGTATTTGCCGACCTTTTGACCGCTACGCTTGGGTGACTCGAGCCAGCCACCGAAATGACGATACCGTGTACAACGGCTCGGATACGATGGTTTCCGCTGTCAGAAAAATAGAAGTAATTGGGTGAGACAACGGCTAGATCAAGCGCCGATAAGATTTTTGCTTTGGTAGCTAAATCGCCGTCACCCGAAAAGCCCGCCCCGGCATCATCTGAACCTTTTCCGATTCCGCATACCGTCTCGATTATTCCAGCGGACGACACCTGTCGAATTCGGCTATTCCCGGAATCGCTAATGTAGAACGATTTGTTGTCGCAGCCGAAGGCAACCGCAGTCGGAAGACTGATTTGAGCCGAGGTTGCGGGTCCACCATCGCCCGATAGTCCGGCTGTCGAACCACCTACGGTAGTAATGATTCCATCGATTCCGATTCGCCGAACGACATGATTGTAGGTGTCGGCTACGAGCAAATTGCCCAGAGGATCGACCGCGATACCTTGTGGGTTGTTCAAACCGGCTAGCATGGCAGGTCCATGATCGCCGCTCAATTCCGGGGATCCATTGCCAGCGACGGTTGTGATCGTAAGCGTTTGCAGATCCACCTTGCGAATGCGATGATTGTTGGAGTCCGCAATCAAAACTGCGCTATGGGCCAAATCCAGTTTCAAATCGTTGGGTGCATTGAACGCTGCTTGTGATACATGTTGACCGTCACCCAAATACTTCGCTTGACCGGTACCACCCCAAAATGTCAAACGCCCCGAAGCATCGAGATGCAAAATGCGATGAGATTCGATATCGGAAATCAACAAACTACCATCCAGCAGTCGCACGATTCCGTTTGGTGCCAACAGCGTCGGTATGACTTCATCCTCTGCGTTACCACCACGACCTAGCGTTATCGCGATTAAGGTAAGTAGAGGAAGAAGTAAGGTTTTCCAACGCTGCGTCACTCGCATTTTCTCTCAATTCAAAAAACTTTTCGGATGAATGTCGTACACGTAATTATAATCTTGAAAGTCGCACCGAGAGCCTCTTGCCGAAAACCGTTGAAGTTTGGCAGTACATCAAGGGGTCGGCGGGATTTTTTGCACCCAGATGTTGCGAAAGCGGACTGGTGTGTAATGATCTTGTAACCCGAGTGTACCGGAGGTGGCCGCACCGCCAATCGGAACGTGATCGTGGACCAGTACGCCGTTGTGAATGACGGTCAACGTACAGGGCTTCGTCATTTTGCGATCGACGTCGAAGCGTGGTTGTTCAAGCGTAATGTCATAGCTCTGCCATTCGCCCGGTCGGCGACTAACATTAACCGTCGGTGGATACTTGCCGTAGACGGCGGCAGCCTGTCCGTCGGCGTAGGTTTCATTTTCGAATGAGTCCAGGATTTGCAACTCTTGATGGCCTGGGAGGAACACGCCGCTGTTCCCGCGATTCTGCCCTTGGGCTGTTGGTTTGAATTCGGTCGGCGTGGCCCACTCCAAATGAATGCGACAGTCGCCGAACTTCTCTTGGGTGTAGATATTGCCGCTGTTTTTAACGACTTCAAAATAACCGTCCCCGATCCTCCATTTCGGGTCTGTTACCGGCGGTTGTTCCTTGGCACCTGGACGACGCATCCATTCCGAAAGATCTTTGCCATTAAACAACAAGACCGCATCGCTTGGCGGCTTTGCAAACTCTTCCTCGGTGCCCGGACCGGGATCACGCACGAGCGGTTTCGGACGATTGAGATCATGCGGCTCCCAGACGGTTTCACTTGCGGGCGACTGGGCGGCGTTATCGCCTGCGGCGAGCGACGCGGTTCCTAGGAAGACCGTGCCAGCGATAGTTGCCAAAAAAGTTGCGCAGTTTCGATGGGTGCTTTTCATACTCATTCTTGGTCTCAGTTTTTTGCCGGAAATACGAATGGGATCTAGTCAGGTTTTAGCATAGAGGACATCCGTCGACGGAGCGACGGATCTACGTTGGCGACGTCGCTCCGCGACTCGCGGTCAGTGTACTCCACGACCCGAGCCCCCGTTCCTTCTCGAAATACGTCGTTCGTTTGGAATCTAGTCAGGTTTTAGCATAGAGGACATCCGTCGGCGGAGCGACGGATCTACGGTTAGCCGTTGACAAATGAGGCGAGTCGTTTAGACTCGCCTCCGGACTCGGGTGCTGAGCCAGCGTGTCGCTGGCTCGGAGAATAGGGAAAACGGTGAAAATCCGTTGCGGTCCCGCCGCTGTAACCGGATACGAAGCCAACACAATTGCCACTACGGTCGATCGACTGTGGGAAGGCGTGGGCTGAGGATCATGCCGGAAGTCAGAAGACCTGCCCGATCGTCTGTTTTTTAGTGGTAGTACCCTCGGGAATTGGGGACTGTCGCGTTTCGCTTGCTCGTACTCCTCAATCTCTGCGCATTGTCCGCGTGAATTGGCGAGTTCCTGCTTTGCCTGATTCGTCGATAGCCACGCCTCTCTTTCGCTGGCGCTACGTAGGAGTTTCGACTCCGAATCATCATCGAGGAATATGATGAAAAAATTTAATAGCCGCCCGCTCGGCTTTACGTTGGTTGAGCTCCTGGTCGTGATCGCCATCATCGGGATTTTAGTGGGTCTGCTCTTGCCCGCCGTTCAAGCCGCACGAGAGGCAGCCCGACGCATGCAGTGTAGCAACAACGTCAAGCAAATCGGGCTGGCTTTGCATAACTACGAATCCGCCTTTCGTGTCTGGCCATCGCAGTCGACTGGCCCTGAGCCAGGACGGAATTTTAATGCTCGTCGCGGGAGTTGGTTCACCGCCTCGCTCCCCTACTTTGAACAAGTCGGTCTGTACCAGCAATTCAATCCACAGCTCCATTGGCACGATGCGGGAAATCTAACTTCGGTCAAGACATCGGTTCCGAGCCTTTCGTGTCCTTCGGCTATTCCGCGAGATGGATTTGAATGGACCGTTCTGGTTGACTATGCCAACGCGACCACCACCACCGCAACCTTCGGTCCTCGCAGTTTTTATCCGGGCGCGACTACCGACTACGCCAATGTGGGTGGAATTAGTACCCAGTTAAACGCTGTCCTACCGGTAGGACAACAACTTTCGGACCCGCTCAATTGCGGCATTCTGAAAGGGACTGCAGTCAGGCTAGCCGAAGTCAGCGATGGCCTATCCAACACGTTCCTCGTCGTTGAATGCGCTGGTCGTCCCAATCTGTATCAAATCGGTCGTCTCGTTCCCGATGGTGCGACACCCAAGACGTGGAGCGGCTCGGCCAGTGTCACGCGACCCTTTCCAACGGGTGGAGTATGGTCCAGCCATAACAAAGGATTTCTTATCGACGGATCACAATCCGATGGCAACACGCTCATCCGCCCCGGCACCTGCTCTATCAATTGCAGCAATGACAACGAGGTCTATGCGTTCCACACGGGTGGAGCCATGATCCTGATGGCAGATGGATCCGTCCGATTTGTCGCCAAATCCATTCCGATCGAACAACTCGTCGCCTTAGCAAGCCGTAACGGTCAAGAAGTCATCTCTTACGAATAAGAGTGGCTTCATCGTCTTGACACCTCTTACCAATGATTGGGCTCAGGAGCATCTTTCATGACAGCGAAAACGTTGATGGTCATGGGCACGAGTTCCTCGGCCGGCAAGAGCCTGCTGACAGCCGCGATCTGCCGGTGCTTCGCGCGTCGCGGAGTCCGTGTCGCGCCGTTCAAGGCTCAGAATATGTCCAACAACTCGGCGGTCTGCGCTGACGGATCCGAAATCGGACGATCTCAAGCATTCCAAGCCTTTGCGGCGTCGGTCCTGCCGCATTCGGACATGAATCCAATCTTGCTGAAACCTGAGGGGGACACCCATTCGCAAATCATCCTCAATGGTCGACCGCTAAAATCGCTCCAAGCCCATGAGTACTTCCAACGTAAAAAAGAATTTTGGCCGCACGTCACTGGGGCGTTGGATCGATTGCGCGAGCAGTACGAGCTGGTGGTCATCGAAGGGGCCGGAAGCCCTGCCGAACTCAACTTGTCGTCGGTCGAGATCGTTAACATGGCGGTGGCGCGTTATGCTAACTCGCCGGTTATCTTGGTCGGTGATATCGAACGAGGGGGCGTCTTCGCACAATTGCTTGGGACCCTTTGGCTCTTGCTGCCCGAGGAGCGTGCTTTGATCAAGGGCCTCGTTGTTAACAAGTTTCGAGGCGACTTGAAACTGTTCGATCGCGGTGTTGCAATCCTCGAGGAACGCGGTGCTGTTTCGGTGCTAGGCGTATTACCTTGGCTCGATGCTTTGGAACTCCCCGAAGAAGATGCCGTCGCCTTGACGGATGCACTTCCAAACATCGATCTAAACGCCGATGCTTCCGATCCACAACTCGATATTGTGGTGATTCACTTTCCGCATATATCCAACTTCGATGACTTTGATCCAATTGCCAGCGAGCCCTCGGTGAAGCTTCGTTATGTAAAAACATCGCAACAACTGGGATGCCCCGATGTGATCCTTTTGCCAGGAACCAAGAATACGCTCAGCGATCTGAATTGGTTGCGGATGACGGGCCTAGCGGAACGGGTTCTTGAATTGCAGGTGCAAGGCGTTGGGATCATCGGAATTTGTGGCGGATACCAAATGCTTGGCCGGCAATTGAGCAATCCGAATCGCGTCGAAAACGATTGGCATTCCGCCACTGGACTCGGCCTGCTCGATGTCGAAACCGTCTTTCAAACTGTGAAGCAGACTTGCCAAGTCAAAGCCGAGATTCTGGACGACGCCATGGCGGCGGGTACGCTGGGCGAATCAATCCGCGGCTATGAAATCCACGTGGGACACACGACTTCTTCATCGTCATGGCTTCGTATGGAAAATGCAACCGAGGAGTCGGACCCTTCGAAAACCAAATTGTCCAGACTCGATGGAGCTAGGTCCGACGATGGCCGCGTGTGGGGATGTTACCTGCATGGGCTTTTTCACAACGATCTATTCCGATCGGCGTGGCTCCGTTCTCTGGGTGTTGTTACCTCGGAGTCGCGATCACCAAACGCCAACGAATCGATCTTGCGCTCGCTAGATCGACTGGCGGATGCGTTCGAAACGCATATCGATATGAACCAACTCGAAAAAATCATTTGGAGCCAGGAGCTCGCAACCACCCATGTCGGATGAAATCAATCAAAAACACAAAGAGAGAATGGTCCGGATCAACGAAGTCAAGGATCGACAGCTCGCCGAAGCCACGGAAGAAAAAGGGCTCATCATCGTCCATACCGGGGCAGGCAAAGGGAAGTCCACGGCAGCATTCGGCATGGCCATTCGATCGCTTGGGCATGGCTTGAAGGTAGCCATTGTCCAATTCATCAAGGGTGCCATCCCGACAGGCGAAGGAGCCTTCATCGAAAAAATTTCTAAGTTGGGCATGCCCATCGAGATGCACACACTCGGCGAAGGTTTTACTTGGAAGACTCAGGATCGCGATCGCGACATCGCCACGGCCCAAAAGGGATGGCAAAAAGCCGTGGAGTTAATGCGTGACCCCTCGATCGATTTGGTGATCTTGGACGAACTGAACATTGCGACGAAGTACGAATACATGGCGACCGCCACCGTGGTCGAGGAATTGCTGCAAAAGCGACCGATGTTGCACGTGGTGATCACTGGCCGCAACGCCAGCCCTGAGCTGATAGAGATCGCGGATCTTGTTTCGGAAATGAAAGTCATTAAGCATCCCTATTCTCGCGGGATCAAGCCGCAGCGTGGAGTCGAATTCTAAACTTCCATGTCGAATTCTAAACTCAAAGGCACACTGACATTGATCTTGGGCGGAGTGCGGAGCGGCAAGAGCCGCTTCGGACAAGAGCTCGCGCATCGGTTGGGCAATGACGATGTTCTGTTCGTTGCCACCGCGGAATCACGCGACGAAGAGATGGCGCGCCGGATCGACAAGCATCGGCAATCACGGCCAGACACTTGGCGGACGCTCGAACAACCACTGAGAACGGGCAAGACGATCCATGTTTTCAAGTTGTTGCCAAAGGTTGTTTTGGTCGATTGCTTAACGTTGCTGGTTAGCAACGTACTGTTGGAAAACGAGTCGGATCTCGACGCGCCGGAGGGGATTGCTGCGATCGAAAGCCGGATGCAGGCCGAGGTCAAAGATCTCATTGCAGTAGTCAAGAATCACCGGACCCATTTGATCGTGGTTTCAGGCGAGGTAGGCATGGGCATGGTTCCGGAAAACGCATTAGGCCGATTATTTCGCGACATGCTCGGCTGGTCCAACCAACAGCTTGCCGCCTGTGCAAACGAGACCTACTTCATGGTAGCAGGCTTACCAATCAAATTATCGTCCCTTGGATGCACTGTGCAACGAGCCGCCGAAGAACTTACCGAAGAACTTCAAACAGGAGCACAAAAATGAACTCAGGGAACGCAACCGAATTTGGCGTGCTCCGATTGCTCGGAGTTTTGAGATTGTGCCGCACCAATCTTAACGCGGAAATGAATTTCCGCACTCCAAAACGAGCAGTCTCATTTTTTCTCTTGCTTTCCCCTGTTCTTGCGTTGGGTTGCCTTAGAAGTGAGCCGCTTTCCGTCGCACAACCGGCAAGCCCATCGGCCGAAGAAATCAAACTTGAGATGTTGGCTTTCGATCGACTGAAAAGAACCGTTCGTTTCACCGAAGCACCGAAGAGAATCGTTTCCTTGTCACCATCCACCACCGAACTGCTGTACGCAATCGGTGCCGGGGAACAGTTGGTTGGAGCCACTGAGCATTGCAATTACCCAGCCGCGGCGACCAAACTCAAGCGAGTTGGAGGCGGGACATTGCAAGGAATAAGCCGGGAGACCATTCTAAGCCTGAACCCCGACCTGATCTTATGCAAGTGGGATAGCCATCAGCCACTCATTGAGCCCTTTGAGCGTTTCAAGGTTCCGATCATGGCGATCGGTGCCGATACGCTGGCCGAACTGTACGAGGAAGCTGAGTTGCTTGGCCAAGTGACGGGACATGCTGCAGAGGCTAGTCAATTGATCGATCGGATGAAGCGGCGTGTGGTGGCTTTGACATCGTGGGTCGATTCCGTGCCAATGGATCAACGACGACGCGCTTTCTATGAGGTATGGGACGAACCTTTGATGACCGCGGGGCCCAAGTCGTTTATCGGAGAGATGCTTGAGATGGGAGGGATGAAAAACATTTTTGCGGACACAACGGTCCGGTATCCTCGGATCAGCGATGAGGTGGTTCTGGCTCGAGATCCTGAGGTGATTCTTGCACCCTCGACGCATCGAGCAAAAGTCAGCATGGAAATTCTTGCCAAACGTCAAGGCTGGGACCGGATAACGGCAGTGCGAGATCGGCAAGTGTTCTTGATCGATGGAGATCAAGTGTCACGGTGCGGGCCACGCATGCTGGATGCTTTGGAGGAAATGATTCGTGCGGTCTATCCCGATAAGCTACCTAAAGCTCCTTCGAAGGAACCGAATGACGAAGGTGCGGAATCGGGCAACGAAGCAAAACAGGACGCGGACCGTTGAAGTATCCCATCGTTACGTTTGCAATTGCGTTTGTGTTCTTGCTGGCATTGGCCATTGTCAGCCTAGTGTCGGGTGCGGTTTCGATCTCTGCTTATGGCGTCCTGCAGTGGCTCTTTGGATTCGAAGCACCATCGCTCACGAATACGGAGCGAACGATTCTGATGCAATTGCGATTGCCGCGAGTCATCACGGCATGCTTGGTGGGTTGCTCGCTTGGAATTGCGGGCGTCGGCTTTCAGGGTTTGTTTCGCAATCCGCTCGCTGATCCCTATGTGATCGGGGCATCGAGCGGGGCTGGTTTGGGGGTTACCTTGGCGGTGGTTTTAGGTTTCCAAGCCAGTTTTGTGGGGCTGAGTGGCGTCGCGTTATCGGCAGTCGTTGGATCACTGTTGGCGGTGTCCGTCGTATTCGCGATCGGTTCTGTGGGGCGAGGTAGTTCGGTGTTGACACTGTTGTTGGCGGGGGTCGCGGTCAGTAGCATGATCAATGCAATCGCCTCGTTGCTCATGTACTTGAATGACGACAGCGTGGTAGTGATCTTGGCTTGGCTGATGGGTAGTCTAGCAGGCAACGACTGGAGTATCGTGATGGCGACGACGGCTTCATCGCTTTTCGGCTTCGCAATCTTGTGGAGTATGTCACGGCCGATGGATGTCTTTTTACTTGGCGACGTCACATCGGAGTCGCTGGGTTTGGATTTGTTTCGATTTCGTATTCTGTTGGTGGTGGGTTCGAGTATCGCCACGGCGGCTGCCGTCGCGTCGGCCGGGATTATCGGGTTTGTCGGCTTGATCGCACCGCACGTTGCCCGCCGTCTGGTTGGGCCTCGTCATTTGTGGTTGCTGCCGATGAGCGCATGCGTCGGTGCTGCCATCATGATGGTGGCAGATGTGGTGGCTAGGACGGTGGTTGCGCCAGCGGAATTACCGGTTGGAATTCTTACGGCCATCTTGGGTTGTCCGTTCTTTTTGTTCCTGCTGAAGTCACGCAAGGCAACACAGGACGGTGCTGCATGAGTCAGCTTGCGAGCAAGGAATTGACGTTTTCGTATGCAAACCGATTGATTTTAGATCGCATTTCGATGGAGTTGAAAGCCGGCGAAGTCATTGTTTTGCTCGGTGCCAATGGCGCAGGGAAGACGACGTTGCTGCAGTCGCTGTGTCGCCAGCTTCGACCTGAGGCCGGCACCGTTGAAGTGGCCGAACGGGACATCAAGCTATTTACGCGACGTTCGTTGGCACGGAATATCGCATTCATGCCACAGCACGAAAATCGCCAATCGGAATTGACGGTCCAAGATGTCGTATCGCTTGGTCGCACACCACACTGTGGATGGTGGATGCCGTTGTCAAAGCATGATCGTGAAGTCGTAGACGAGTCGCTCAAAGCTACTGGGCTATCGGAATTTCGGCAACGCCTCATCACGCAACTGTCGGGTGGAGAATGGCGGCGAATGATCTTAGCCAGAGCGCTTGCACAGGACGCCCCAGTCTTGCTTTTGGACGAACCCACAGCGGGCCTCGATTTGAAGTACCAGTTTGACGTGCTCGACAGGGTCCGTCGGATGGCCCGGGAACGCAACTTGGTCGTCGTCGTAACGCTTCACGATTTGAATCATGCGGCAATGTTCGGTGATCGATTGGCGCTGCTATCCAACCGCGCGTTGATCGCATTTGGAACGGCGAGGGAGGTATTGACACCTAGCTTGATTCGACAAGCGTTCGACGTCTCGGTAACGGTTATCGATCATCCGGTGCATGGGACTCCATTTGTGGTGCCGATGTACCCAAGTTGTGGTGACATTCAGCGAGTGGACACCGAGAGCAGTAACGCGGTGCGCGATGACTGAGTTTCACTTCGCTGCCGTGGTCGTATTGGCTTTCCTGGGTGACATCGTAATGGGGGACCCACCAAATCGGTTTCATCCGGTCGCTTGGATGGGCAACGCGATCGGGCTAGTTCGACGCTCGGCACCTCAATCGGGAGACGGCGTTCGCTTTATATGGGGAATGGCGTTGGTTTGTGGCGGTATGGTTTTCATTGGTGTCCTTGGTTGGATCGTCCAACGTGCCTGCCTGTCCTGTCCTGCCTTGGTTAGCATCGTCGTTCATGCGGTAGTGTTAAAATGCTCGTTTAGTATAAGTTCGCTGGCCGAGGCTGCGAAGGGTGTCAGCACGGCGCTTCGCAACGAGGAGATTGATGCAGCTCGACATCAGGTCGCGTATCATCTTGTCAGCCGAGATGTTTCGAAACTGGACGCATCGAAACTATCGGCAGCAACAATCGAGTCGGTAGCTGAGAACACGAGCGATTCCGTCATTGCGCCTTTGTTTTTTTTTGCGATTGCGGGTTTGCCGGGCGCTCTTGTGTATCGATTCGTTAACACCTGCGATGCGATGATAGGTTATCACACTGCGGAGCTTGAATGGTTTGGCAAGGCCGCTGCTCGGACCGATGATGTTTTGAATTGGCTTCCGGCCCGCATCACCGCAATCCTGATTCTTTTGGTAGGAGGAATAAGAAATGGTGGGTTTCGCAAAGCGACAGCGATTTGGATGCGAGATCATCGTTTGACCGCCAGTCCTAACGCAGGGCATCCGATGAGTGCCGCGGCGGGTGTGCTTGGGGTGGTTTTAGAGAAAGAGGGGCATTATGTCCTCGGAGCAGGTGAACCCAATCCTACGGCTGCCACGGTCGAACAAGCAATTCGGTTGCTATGGGAAACGTCTCTAGCCGGTGGTTTGCTTTTCATTGCAACGGTTTCCCTTTGCGGTTGGGGGCAAACGCCATGAGCAAGCCGTTTGATCCGCCCGTCGAAGCGTACCATGGTGGGATCGACTCAGCGGAACTCGTTCGATTTGGTATCGAACCAGAGTGCGCGATCGATTTTAGTTCCAATATTTTGCCCTTTGGGGCCTCACCGAGTGTGCTTGAGGCGATTCGGACGACTCCTATCGATCGGTATCCAGACCGCGAGTGTCGATCGCTTCGGAACGCGATCGCCGAGTTGCATTCGATTGATGCCGATCGCATCTTGGTAGGCAATGGCTGCAGCGAGTTGATTCATTTGATCGCGAGTTCGGTCATCCAGCCTGGTGATCCCGTTTTGGTGGTGGGGCCCACGTTTTCGGAGTATGAGCGGGCCACGCATTTGGCAAATGGGATCGTGCACCGGTGTTTGGCTGTCGCCGAGAAACGGTTTGCATGTCCTTGTGACGCCATCGATTCGGCGCTTGGTACGTTGGCCATAAAAAGTGTATGGATTTGCAATCCGAACAATCCGACGGGGCAAAGCGTCACTCGTGGTCAATTGGTTGAGTGGCTTAAAGTTTACCCGCGTACGATTTTCATTATCGACGAAGCGTATATTGAGTTTGCCGATCTTGTCGAGTCGATGATCGATTGTGAATTTGAGAATTTGATTGTGCTTCGGTCGATGACCAAGGCCTACGCGATGGCTGGTTTGCGGCTAGGTTACGCAGTCATGTGCGACTCGTTGCATCACATTATTCGTGGTCGACGAGCACCCTGGTCGGTTAATTCAATCGCGCAAGCGGCGGGTTTGGCTGCGATTAAGGATCAGGCTTATTATATGGACGCCATGAGCCGGCTTCACGATGCAAAGCAGTCTATGTTGGAGAGTTTCGAATGTCATGGATTTCAGCCGCTAGAGAGTGACACCTGCTTCTTTTTGCTGCCGATGGAGGATCCCGCGGTTGTTAGAAATGCACTGCTTCGAGATGGTTTGGTTGTTCGGGACTGTCAATCGTTTGGCATGAAAAATCATTTGCGAATTGCGGTACATGAGCCGGTCCACAATCTCCGACTTGTGCATGCGCTGTTGGGTTTGCAACAGGGAATCCCTGCATCCGGCTTGCTCGTAGGAGATTCTACGCCCGACTCGCCGGTCAAAAAATTGGCATCCTGGCAACCGCAGCCGACCGCCGAATGGAATGAAGACTTTCGTGATGGGCTCCATTTGTTGTTTCGTCGACGGCGTGACGTCCGACGATTTCGGCGGGACGCGATACCGGAAGGCTCGCTGTTGCGATGGATCGAGGCGGCCTGTTTAGCCCCCTCGGTTGGTCTCTCACAGCCTTGGCGTTTCGTATCCGTTTCTGCCCCTCACAGGCGTGCAAACGTTGTCGTCGAATTTGAGAAGCAGAATGAGATTGCGGCCACTGGATACGACGACGAGACAGCCACGCGTTATCGGGCTTTGAAATTAGCGGGGCTGCGTGAATCGCCCGAGCAGCTGGCTGTATTTGTGGATCTCGATCCGCAGCAGGGCCAAGGTTTGGGTAGAGCGACGATGCCCGAATCGATTGCCTATTCGGTGGTTGCGGCCATTCAGAATTTCTGGCTTGCGGCGAGAAGTGAAGGGGTTGGTGTCGGCTGGGTCTCGATTCTTCGCCCGGAAGTGATTGCGGAGTTGCTGGATGTCCCCTCGACTTGGCAACTGATTGCATATTTGTGCATTGGTTTTCCGGAGGATGCGGTCGATGAAGTGCCGGAGCTGGAACGCAAGGGTTGGGAACAGCGGGTGGACATACAGTCCCATTGGTTTCAGCGATGAGTCAATTATTGTTACGTTTATTATTGTCGCGTTTCCCTACCTATAAACTGCGTGGCACGCTTAAACTGGGTGGCACGCTCTGAGGTACGAAGGGCGTGGTGAATCGCTAGATAGCTAGTGTCATTTGCCACACTTCCCACGCCCATCGCTAATCGCTTTGGGCGTGCCACACGCTGGCCTGGCTTAGTAGTCTTCCGCCTGCCGCTCGCCTAACATCTCAGCCACGGGCAACTGTTTTACAATTTTTTTGGGTCGAGAAGCATACGGATTTTGAGCCAATCGGTAGCTCGATCAGGCCAGGAGGAAATGACCGAGTCGGGACGTTCGCGAATCCCGTAGCCATGGCCGCCATTTTGGAAGACGTGCAATTCGGCGGGTACTTTATGTTGTTTCAATTCAATGTAAAGTTTGGCAGCGCCGACTGAGCTGGAGGCGTCATCATGCGTATGCACCAAAAACGCTGGGGCCGATTGATCCGTTATTTGAATCTGTTCGAGGAGGTCGCCGGTTTTGGGGTCGAGCACTTGCCAAGGATAGATCAGCAAGGAGAAGTCAGGCTTGCAGGTCAGTTGATCGATGGCATCGATGGCTGGGTAAGACGCTTGGTCTGCCTTCGCATGCGCGATGGCCCCGACTTGGCCGCCAGCTGAAAAACCAAGGATACCGATTCGGTCGGTTTGGAGTTGCCACCGTTGCGCTTGGCTGCGAATAAGCCGCATGGCGCGTTGCTTGTCTTGCAGGGGTCTTTGCCAAAGAGGCTCACCGGGCAGAGCCGATTCTTTGGTCCGATAACGCAGGACAAAGACAGTGATGCCGAGATCATTGAGCCACGGGGCTGCTTCGGAGCCTTCGAGGTCAGGGACGACATACGTAAACCCGCCACCTGGAAGAATTAAGACTGCTGTGCCAGACGGGTTTTTCTTTGCCGGGTAAACGTCGATGGTTGGGCGTCGAACGCCCGAGACTCGACTGATAGGCTTGGCCTCGCCAGCCTTTGCGGCAAGCAGTGTTCCCGTTTCGCGACTGGTTTCATTGGGTGCCAAATCGGGCCACACATTCAAGGTTTCCTCTGCGATGGTGGGTGAAAGCGAAAAGAGCATCGCGCAGAGCAAACCGAACAACGAAATTAGGATGTTTTTTGGCTTATCCATGTTGAGACTCAAAATTGCGGTTTTGTGGCTTGATCGAAACTGAAAAAAACGGATGGAGCATGCACGTAGAGCAGCACTATGGTACCATCTTGTAGGGTGACCTGAAACGCGTTCAGGCAGTTTAGCGGTATTCTTACGGCCATGGGTTCGGAGAGCAGCGATGATACAAAAAGCAAAGCAACTTAAACGGCGTCGATTTTTAAAGACAGGTTTGACGGCAGTCGGCGCCGCCGTCCTTGCACCAACCATTATTCCAAGTTCAGCCATTGGCCGTGATGGTGCCGTTCCACCTAGCGAACGGGTCGTGGTGGGTGGGATCGGCATTGGAAACCGAGGGAATTATGACCTCGATTGCTTCTTGCAACAAAAGGATGTTCAGTTCGTTGCTGTCTGCGACGTTAAGCAATCGCAACGCATCAACGTAAAGAAAAAAGTAGACGGCAAATATGGCACCGTGGATTGCGATATGATCGCCGACTTTCGTGAGCTTTTGGACAGGAAAGATATCGATGCCGTTTTGATCGCAACAGGACCCAACTGGCACGCGACGATGACGATGCAAGCCGCTCGCGCGGGCAAGGACATCTATTGCGAAAAGCCATGTACCAAGAACATTTCCCAAAGCTTGATTTTGGCCGACACGATTCGACGCACCGCTCGCGTCTTTCAGGCAGGGACTCAGCGACGCAACTTGCCTCACTTCGCATTCGCTTGTTACCTGGCTCGAACCGGAAAGCTTGGCAAGCTCAAGAAGGTGTATGCGCACCCGGCAGGCATGCAAGCCATGATGAGCGGTTGGCTGCCGGCGGAAACCGCGCCGGACAAACAGATCGCCGATTGGGACATGTACCTTGGACCAGCGGCTTGGCGTCCCTTCAACACCAAGACACTCAAGGACGGTTTCAATTTTGAGAAGGGTGGTGGCCTCGTTGGCGGAGGAGTATTGGAATGGGGGTCGCATTGCGTGGACCTGTGTCAATGGGCAGTCGACGATTGTCCCCCTCCGATCGAATATAATGCTCCGAGCAATGGTGAGTTGGTGGCTCGCTACGAGAGCGGTGTCGAGCTCATCTTCCGTGAGAAGGGCTGGATTCCATTAGGTTCGTGCCCGGTTCGATTCGAAGGCGAAACGGGCTGGGTGGAGGCAGGTGACAGCGGCAAGCTGGTGTTGAGTTCACCTGCGTTGCTCGCGGGCAGGGAAGTCGAAGAAATCGGTGGTTACCCAGCCACCTTCCATGTCCGTGACTTCATCGATTGCGTGAAGACTCGAGGATTGCCAAAGGGAAATGCTCAGGCAGCTTGCAACGCGCACATCGCGTGCCACGCGGCCAACATCGCATTGTTTCTAAATCATCAAGTGAAATATGACTTGGCCAAAAACGAATTCATCAATGATGAACCGGCCAATCGCTTGCGCTCCGAAGCGTTGCGAGAGCCATGGCGGGTCTAGAACACAACCAATATGGCCAACCCAAAACCTGGCCGACGCTGAACGTGGCCGACGCTGAACGTGGCCGACGCTGCCAGCGTCGGCTCAACTACTGGCTCATCACCCTCAAAAAATAACGAACGGAACAGAATAATGAATAGACGATTAAAGCGTGGTTTGTTTTTCCTATCAACCTGGTTGGCGATGACAATCGCTTCGAGCCGAATTGGCTTGTGCCAAGTCCTCACCATGGAGAAAGAGAGCGACCTGATTGGCATTCTGAAGTCAGCGGATAGCCCCGGCGCAGACAAAGCCATTGCTTGCAAGCGATTGGCCATTTATGGAACAGCCGAAGCAGCACCGGAATTGGTCAAACTCTTGTCGGACGACCAGCTCGCATCCTGGGCACGGATTGCGTTGGAAGCCATCCCGGGGGCGAAGGTCGACGAGTCACTGCGAAAAGCCAGTGAGTCATTGGACGGAAAGCTGCTTATCGGGACGATCAATTCGATTGGTTTCCGCCGAGATTCGGGTGCGGTCGAAGTGATGAGCACTCGCTTGAAAGACAAGGACGCCGATGTTGCGTCGGCAGCGGCTGTGGCCCTTGGACGCATCGGTAATGCCGCCGCCACACAGATTCTTAGAAAGGCGATTGTGAGTGCACCTGCGAATGTTCGTTCGGCTGTAGCAGAGGGCTGTGTCCTTTGCGCTGAGCGGTCCATTCAAGAAGGCAATACGACGCTTGCGGCCTCCATTTACGACGACGTACGCAAAGCGGATGTGCCAATGCAAAGGGTTGTTGAAGCAACGCGCGGCGCCATTCTCGCCAGGAAGCAGGATGGTCTCCCGCTTTTGCTGGAAAACCTTCGAAGTCCAGAAAAAGTCCTGTTCCAAGTTGCATTAAAAACGGCCCGTGAAATGGCTGGAAAAGAGGTCGATAGTGCTTTGGCCGCCGAACTGGCAACTGCAACACCGGATCGAGCTGGATTGGTCATTCAAGCCATGGCGGATCGCAAAGCAACCGTCAATTTAGCTGCTATCGTGAAAGCCGCTGTAGCGGGTCCGAAACAAGTTCGATTGTCAGCCATCAATGCCCTAGCACGTGTCGGTGACGCAACTTGTGTCTCGCCTCTCGTAGCAATCGCAGGGGAACAAGATGCGGACTTGACCGATGCCGCTTTGACTGCATTGGCGGATTTGCCGGACCAAAGCATCAACAAGGATATCCTAGCTAGGCTTCCGAAAGCCGAGGGCAAAGTACTTTCCGTCTTGATCGCGGTGGTGGGACAAAGACGCATTGAAGCGACCAAAGAACTCGTCGCGACGTTGAGCAATTCGGATAAATCGGTACGTGCTTCCGCCCTCAAGTCGCTCGGTGCGACTGTTCCGGCGGGTAGCCTTTCGGTACTGATTTCACAAGTGGAGCGGCCAGGTTTTGCCGAGGATTTTGAGGCTGCCAAACAAGCCCTCAAGACGGCTGCAGTCCGCATGCCCGATCGCGAGGCTTGCGCTGCGCAAATCGTAAAGTCCATGGATGCAGCATCGATACCGACCAAGAGTGCCATGTTGGATATTCTCGGAGCTGTAGGAGGAACCAAATCTTTGGCGGCGATGGACGCAGCCGCCAAGAGCTCCGATCCGCAGCTACGGGATGCCAGCAGTCGGTTACTGGGTGAATGGTTGACGGTTGACGCTGCACCTGTGTTGTTAGACTTGGTCAAGAACGGACCGGCCGACAAGTTTCAAGGTCGTCTATTCAAGGGTTATCTTCGAATGGCGAAGCAGTTTGCAAAGAGCCAAGCTGAGCGAGTTGTGATGTGCCAGAACGCGTTCGATGCGGCTCGCCAACCTGCGGAACAAAAATTGGTTCTAGAACTTCTGAAGCTTTTTCCGGATGTCGAAATGCTCAAAATTGCGATCAAGGCGGTGAAAGTTGAGGAGCTGAAAGAGGACGCGAAGCAAACAGCATTGGCAATCGCGGAAAAGCTCACGGGCAAATCGGAGGAAGTGCAAAAACTGTTGGCCGAGGCGGGCATTGTGGGAAGCAAGTAGGTGTAAGGTGTAAGGTGTAAGTTGTAAGGTGTGCGGCTCAGGGGAATGGCGTTTGCCTGAGCCGTGTGCTTGGAGTGCTTAGTATCGTAGCGAAACTCGCCAAGAGTTTTGGGACCCGCTCGTAGCGGAAGTCTTGGCGACTTCCGCTACAAGAAAATCGGAACGTTATTGATCGAATTAGCCTTTAGCCTTAATCGCCCCAGGAGCCTGATGGATGAAGGAAAAGGACGAGATCGTTCGGGATTGGTTGCCTCGCTATACGGGTCGTGAGCTCCTCGATTTTGGCAAGTACATTCTTCTTACCAACTTTTCGCAGTACGTTGAGGTATTTGCCGAGCGTTTTGGCGTTCCTGTAGTCGGTGAAGGGCTTCCCATCCAATCGGCGACATCGGGCAATCTTTCCATTTTGAATTTTGGGATGGGAAGTCCAATGGCTGCGACCGTGATGGATTTGCTCTCGGCGGTCGAGCCAAAAGCCGTTCTGTTTCTTGGAAAGTGCGGTGGGCTGAAGAAAACGAAGATCGGTGACTTCATTCTGCCGATTGCCGCCATACGTGGCGAGGGAACCAGCAATGAATATTTTCCGCCAGAGATTCCTGCGCTACCCTCGTTTCGACTTCAGGCATCCGTGTCGGCCGCCATTGCACAGATGGGATTTGATTATTGGACTGGAACGGTCTACACCACGAATCGGCGAGTATGGGAACACGACGAAGTTTTCAAAGAGTACCTCATCAAGACACGAGCGATCGGCATCGACATGGAGACCGCAACGTTGTTCGTCGTTGGATTTGCAAATCATATTCCGAAGGGTGCCTTGCTCCTCGTCTCCGACAATCCCATGACACCCGAGGGGGTTAAGACATCGGCCAGTGATCGATCTGTCAACGAGCGTTTCGTCACGGCGCATTTGAACATCGGTATTGCAGCCTTGGTCGAGTTGCAAAATTCGGGTGAGTCGGTGAAGCATTTGCGATTTGAATAGGTCATAGGTCCATCCACCTATTGGCCACCCAGTGTTTTTTTACAATGGATCCATCCTTGGCGATCTCGATGCGTATCGCGTGATCTCGAGCTGTCACAAAGACTTCGCGATCTTCGGCCGCAAATGCTTTAAGTACTCTTGGCGAGACTGCTCGAGTCGAACCACTAATCACAACCGTCTCGGGATTGCACCATTTCAAAAGAGCGTCGGATTTTGAATTGAGCGATCCATGGTGAGGTGCCATCAAGACGTCGACAGCGGTTGCCGATTGCGAAACAAGCATTTGCATGCCTGGTGGTTCCAAGTCGCCAGGGAGCAAGATTCGTCGGCCTGCAAATTCCATCAAGACACATAGACTGTTTGCGTTGTCTGTTCCCGTTACACCTGGTTCCGGTGGATGCAATGCTAGCATGCTCCAGCCATTTCCCTGAAGAACGGCCCCTTTTTTCCAAGTCATGTGTTTCACACCTCGGCGTCGGGTCGCCGCGAGAATTTGTTGCAAGAATGGGCTCGAATGCGAGTAAACTTTGCTTGTCGAGAACAGTTGGTCGACCGTGAACCGCTTCGTTAGCCCATCGATGCCGTTGTAGTGGTCCGAGTCCGCATGAGAAAGGATGAGTCCCTTTATCCTGGATTGCTTCATGGCCCAGAGTGTGTCAACGATGACTTGATAGCTGCGTTGGTGGTCCCCTAACCTACCCGCGTCGTAAAGCCAGGACTCATGATCGGGGGTCTCGATGAGGATGCTCGTACCGTGTCCGACATCGATGAAAGTCAAGGAGAGTTTGCCGTTGACACCTGTAAGAAGTTGATTCCAGCGATCCGTTATCGGGTCCAGTGATAGCCCAAAGACGAACCAGATTCCTAGCACGAAGCCCAGTCGGCGGCGGCTCGATGCTTTCTTTACACCAGTCCAAACCGAGGTAAGAATCCCCAGCGTGTAAAAGCCATAGAGCCACCAAGCGGGTGGCGATCGCAGCCAAAAGTGTCCAAGGGGTATGTGCTCTCCCCAGCTAACAGAGAGTTGAACGAGCCAAAGTGAGACTCCGCAAATCACCCCCAAGGGCCAACCCACCGGCGGAAACCAGCCGAACGCAATCAGACCAAGTCCCGCCATCAAAGCCAGCAGCATTGGCAACCACAAGATTAGGTTGAGCGCGATGGCGACTGGACTGATAACGTGAAAGGCGGACCACACCAAGGGGGCCGTAATGAACCAGACCCAAAAACTGGTTCGTAGCATTTCCATGGACCACTCCCGAATACCTCGCAGGCTTCGCACCGAAAGACTAGATTTCGATTCGATGAGTCGCTCAAGCGGTGGTACTCGGTACACCATCGATTGGGTTGACAATATCAAGACGGCTACCGCCATGAATGAAAGCTGCGTGCCCGTTTCGAAGACGACCGTCGTTCTGTAAAGTATCAGAAGGACACCTGCAAACGCCAGGAAATTCAGGCTGAAAAAGTTCCATCCCATCAACCGTGCCAGGCATAGCCCGGTCAGCATAATCGTCGCGCGAGCGACTGGCGGGTTGGCTCCGCACAGCAAACCGTAGGCGATCACAAAGACACAAATGCCCACAAGCAGTGGCTTGCGAGGCAGCTGTAGCAACATGCCTATCAGCAGCAGCGACAACGCCACCATTTCAATATGCATGCCTGAAATGGAAAGCATGTGGATGGTTCCGGTAGCGAGTAATTCTTCCTGCAGTCGCCATTCTACTTGTTCGCGTTGGCCTAGAACGAGAGCTGCTGTCAGTTCCGCTTGGTCCAAAACAACGAAGCGTTCGATGGACCGCAGAGCCGTGGCGGAAACCATCGCTAAGTAGCGATCCAGTCGGAGGAAGGTTGGCTGGATCCGTTTCTTGATTTGATTGACCGACTCCGCTCGAACCTGTGCCGCATACCCTAGCTCGGCAAAGCGGCGTGCTTGGTCGAACTGTCCAGGATTGGAAGGTGGGCTGGGTAATCGCCATTGTCCGAAAAGTTCGATGCGATCACCGGGAAAGACACCTTCGATTCTTCCGTCGATACTAAGGGGCATGAGTAGCAACCTGGGTTCCCAAACCCCATCCGTGCGAATCTCCTCAACCTGGATCGTCGTAATGGATTGCCAATCAACCCCGTTCGGGTCGGTGGTTTTCCCGGGAAGAGTCGATTTTCGATATCGAAATGCCGTGTCGACGATTCCGCGGCAGGCAATGGGGTTCCAGGAAATGGACGCAAGCGAGTCATCCTGGGAAAATCCCTTAAAGCTCCTCTCCCAACTGTCTAAACGAAGCTGGGCGTCTCGTTGGTAAAGAGAGTGATAGAAACTGAAGAAAAGTGCCATGGAAAGGCCGATGCTGAGCTGAGTCCAAATCATCCGAGTTTGCGGCCGAACCCAGGTTTGCAATAATGCTTGGGTGGCTGAAAGGATCGTGCTTATGAACAATAGGCTGCACCAGATATTTCCCAAAAACTCCTGTACGGGAATGGCGGTCAGGGCGATGCCGAGCACCGCCACCATGGGAAATCTAGCCCAAAGCCGGTAGCCGCGTTTCCGCGACCATCTAAATATCGACTTCAGGGTGTAGCTTTTTGGAAACATGTTGCGATTGGGAAACGTCCGAGGTGTGGATTTCCTGCATCACGGGAATAATTCTACTGCGGTCCAGCTTTCACTGCATCAACGAATAACAAGGGTCAACTGTCGATTCGTCCGGCTTCCTAATCCGTCGGCACACCGAATGCAATCTATTTCTTTTATCAGTCGGAACTTGATGCGAAACCCACGCATCTTACCCTTGTCAACTCCTACGAGACGCACACCCAGCCATGACCAAGAGATTCAATCCTCGATCCAACAAATCCTCAGGCCGAAAATCAGGATCGTCTTATGTTAGCGAAGATCGCGACAGCTTGGGTGCCGAACTCGAAGGTTTTTGCTTCGAGGAAGAAGAGGAAGAAGATGCTGATGACGATCATTCGGCCGACGAAGAAAGCCTTCTGGAGGATGAATCCGGCGACGATTTCCTCCCCGGTGAGGACGGACATGAGTCGGTGGATGCCACAGAAGATCCGGTCCGCATGTATCTGATGCAAATGGGTGAAATTCCATTGCTCTCACGTCAAGAAGAAGTCAGTGCTGCGAAACGGATCGAAATGACCCGTACCGATTACCGCAATTGGATGTTGGCTAGCGATTTCATGCTACAGGGTGCAACGAAATTGCTCGAGCAGGTTCGCGATAGCAAACTGCGTTTGGATCGCACGATCGAAGTGAGTGTCACCAACGCATCTGAAAAAATTGCGATCATGCGACGCATTGGCCCCAATATCAAGACACTTCGCCACTTGCTTTTGCGAAATCATGGAGACTACTTCACTGCAATCAACAAAAGCTTGCCTATGAACGAACGACGCCAAGCGTGGAAGCGATTGGTTTGCCGCCGAAACAAAGCCGTTCGTTTGATCGAAGAAATGAACTTGCGAACCAACCGCTTGGAACCCATTTTTCAGAAGTTGAACACGATTCAGAGTCAAATGGTGGTTCTGCGAGATCGAATCGAGGCCGCACAAGCGACTGGTTTTTCGGACGGGACGCCAATCGCAAAGCTTCGAGCAGAGCTCTTCTACTTGATGCGAATCACGTTCGAAACACCGAAGACGCTGGCTCGACGATGCCAACGAGTCCAAATGCACCGCGTTCAATACGATGCAGCCAAACGTGACTTGTCCGCTGGCAACTTGCGACTTGTCGTTTCGATTGCAAAGAAGTATCGAAACCGTGGCCTGAGCTTCCTTGACTTGATCCAAGAAGGAAACACTGGATTGATGCGAGCCGTGGATAAGTTCGAGTACGAACGAGGATTCAAGTTCTCGACCTACGCAACTTGGTGGATTCGCCAAGCGATTACTCGGGCGATCGCCGACCAAAGCCGTACGATTCGTGTTCCCGTTCACATGATCGATACGATGAGCAAAGTCCGCCAGGTGACGCGGGACCTGACTCAAGAATTGGGCCGCGAACCTTCGGTCGAAGAGACGGCAGAACGAGCCGGCCTTTCGCTGGACGATGCACGGGTCGTTTTGAAAATGGCTCGCCAGCCACTTTCGCTCGATCAACCTGTGGGCGACCATGAAGATAGTTTCTTTGGCGAATTTCTCGAAGACTACCGTGATGACGATCCGTTGTATGAAACCAATCAAGCAACCCTCAAACAACAGATCCATGAAGCTATGCAAACGTTGAACTATCGCGAACGTGAGATCCTCAAGTTGCGATACGGCTTGGCTGACGGTTACGCGTACACCCTGGAAGAAGTGGGTAAGATTTTCCAAGTGACCCGCGAACGCGTTCGCCAAATCGAAAGCAAAGCGGTCAAGAAGTTGCAGCACCCACAAAGAAGCAAGTCCTTGACCAGTTTCATCGATGGCTTGGACATGACTCCTTACCAGGACATTGCAGCCGCTGGCTCCGCCGATCGGATTATCTAGATCTCCAAACGTGCGATGGTAGTTAAACAGATATATAGTTAAACCCCGTTTGGCAACGCCGTAGGGCGTTTCGTCCACTGGGAGCTTGCCTCCGACGGACGACGTTTTGGCGTCCTAAGCGTGCGGCAGTTTGAAATCTACTTATAAACTGGGTGGCACGCTCTGAGGTACGAAGGGCGTGGTGAATCGCTAGCTAGCTAGTGTCATTTGCCACACTTCCCACGCCCATCGCTAATCGCTTTGGGCGTGCCACACGTAGGCCTGGCCTGTCCATGGTAGTACGCCAAAACAAGGTTGAGGGGAGACAAGCTCCCGCTCAACCTTACCGACCCGCCACGCCCTTCGGCTCGTTTGACACATTGACGCTGTGGACGAGCGAGGCCCTTCGCTCGTTCGTCATAATTGACCGACATTTCAACGAATTGCTTGCCAATTGCACTCACGTTGATACTTTGAGGGCTTATAATTCAAACGCAGTAGCTGTTTGAATTTCCATACCCCAGTGCAATCACGCGGTACACCCGATGTCCAATAAAGCGAGCGAATCCAATCCATTCGCGGAAACCGTGCCGGTCCGTCCGACCGTCAGCTTGTGGATGCTGTTGCTCTCATTGATTGGCTTTGCGGCGTTCTCGTTATTGATTATGTTTGCCTCGCGTGTTCCTGCCATCTCGAATACGGTGAATGATTTTTTGGGTGTCGCTCAAACGGCCAAGCCAGACAAACCAGATCGTTCAACCCATCTGTTTTTTTTGTTATTCTGCTATTCATCCCCGCTTATGTTAGCCATGTGGGTTGGACTGTTGCACATGTTCCTAACCAAATTTGTCACCGTAAATAACTCTGTCGAGACAAAATCCGAACCAGACAGCCCATTCGCTTAGAGAACCATGGAGACCGTTATGAGCGACTTACTGTCGGCGATCAAAAAGCACCTTGGCATTCGAATGCGTGAGGGCCAGCTCAATCATTACTCCCTGCTTGGGCTCGACAAAAATGCCAGCTCGAACGAAATCAAACAGGCGTTACGCACTGCCGTAGCAACTTGGAATGGCTCGGATACAAAGACCGATCCCGAATCGGCTCAGCAGGTCGCAAAGTTGATCCGACAAGCCCAAGCCGTCTTGCTAGAGGATTCCAAGAAGCAGGAATACGACGAACAATTAAATGGCCAAGACTCGACAATCGGAAGGTCCTTTTTTCCGCAAGCGGACCCATTCGCACGCTTCGATCCGAGTGCCTGTTTGGTAGGAGCTGGCATGGGCCCCTCAGTCCATTCGTTTGGTAGTGTCAATGACCGTTGGAATGAACTGCGCAGGCAGATCCCCACTCTTGCCCAACCATCCATGGCACCCGTTGTTGCCGAAGATCGATTTGAGAGCGTTCGAACTTATCCACGCGAAGCGGCTCGCACCGAGCAGGTTGAATCCACAGCTTCAAGGATTGAACGACTCAAGAGAAATAGAAAATGGAAGCAAGCGTTATCGGTAGCCGGCTTCGTGATTGTCGCGGTGGCCTTTTTAGGCTACGCGGGCATTCGATTCGTTTGGAATCGGCAAGAATTCGCAAAACGACTGGAATCGGATGCGGATATCTCGACTCCCTCAAAGGCACTGGCGAAATCAAAGGAAGTAATTCCTAGGACGATTGGCGGGAAGAATGGCCCCAAAGCGAACGGCAGTGATCCAGCTTTTGTCTTGCCAACACTTTCCAAGGATGATTCGACTGGCGACTCGGTTGCTGCGTTCACCGAGAACGACCCCTTCGGCAACGCTACCAAGGCTACGGATTCAATGAAGCCGGATTCAATGAAGCCGGACTCGACTCCGAAAGAACCAATGCGATCACCCACGCCCGAACCCGATGCGATGAAGCCCGCGGCTGTGAAACCAAGCGATGAAAAACCGATGGCTCCCGTGACTACCGGAGCATCGAAAGCGAATTGGGTTGCGGCCATGTTGAAAGCCAAGGAAGCCGTTACGAAGGCGGATTTCGCAACTTTTCATAAGCAGATTGAGCTTGCACTACCGCTCTCAACGAACGCGGACATGACGTCAAAGCATGCGAGGCTCGATCAGTTGGGTCAGCTCTATGAGATCTTCATCAAGTCGGTGCATGAGGCGAAATCCAAGATGCGAGGCGCAGATACTCTTTCGGTTCTCAAAACGCTCGTAAATATTGTGGAAATCAAAGACGACGAACTCATTGTTCGAATGCAGGGGAAAAACGAACGATTCGCTTGGGATCGTTTGCCGCCTGGTATTGCGATCGCTTTGGCGGATTTGACCCTTAGCGAGCAGGAGCCGACCGACATCGCCGCTCGGGCCGTTTATTTTTCCCTGTCGCCAGCCCGAAATGACCTTTTTGCAAAGAAGGTGAAAGACTGGTTTGAAAAGTCCGTTGGAAAAGGGCCGATTCGCAAAGATTTAGTCCAAGCATTGACAGATACTTACGAATAAACGCATTGCTGCCACCGTCGCATATGGCTTCGGATTAAACTCAATACCGCTCACTTATTTGCTTAACAGTCAGCCGCAGGCGTACTCGATACCAGTAACGTACGCCTGCGGCTAACGGTTAAACGAAGTTTTTGCGAAATTGGGCTTCCTTGAACGGTATTGGGTTAAACGGGGTTAAACGAGAAAACCATCGCTAAGTTCGAAAGTTAGTTCAACGTGAGCCAAAACACAGCACCTCCACTTTTGAATGCGAATACGCCACCGCTGCTGCCGCCAGTGCTGGCGTACAGTTCCGCATCAAAAAAAACGCAAAAGCGTAATAACGACATTCCGCGTTGGCGAAAGAGGCTCTTGCTTGTGTCGATTGGTGTTTCGCTGGTAGGGGGTATTGGTTGGGCTACCTCGCCTCGCCCAAAATTGCTTCGAACACCGGATTCGATTTCTTACCGCTTTGAACCGACCATCCAATCGGTCGCTCAGCAGGTAGACGATGCCATAAACGCAGACATTGCGAGTCACGAGTTGGCGACAGCCAATGCCGCAGACTGGCGGACGATTACTCGCCGCATCAGTTTGGCATTAATCGGAAACGGATTGTCGCTGGAAGAAATTCGTGTCGTAGAACAAGTACCGGAGGATCGACGGCCAACATGGTGGACAGAGTATTTGCTCAAGGATCGGCGATCTTCCGACTATTTGGCGGAACGCTGGACGCGCGCGACGGTAGGTACGAACCAAGGCCCGTTCCTTGTATTTCGTCGACGCAAGTACGTCGATTGGTTGGCGGATCATTTTGAAAAAGGCACACCTTACGACGTAATTGTAAGGGATCTCTTGGAGGCAAAAGGATCTTGGACCGACGCGCCGCAGGTCAATTTTCTGACCGCGACGATGGACGATACAGATAAGAAAAAACCTGATGCTATCCGGCTTGCAGGCCGAACTTCGCGAGCCTTTCTATCTCAACGTATCGATTGCTTGCAGTGCCACCAGGACTACTTGGGCAAAGTTAATTTTTCTGACGCGTTGAGTAATGGGCCATTGGAATCGGAAGAGTCGTCGACAGACGAAGCTTCTAGTCGAGGCGGTGTTCAAGCCGATTTTCATCAGCTTGCGGCCTTTTTTTCCGGGGCAAGACTCGACAACCCATTTGTTGGACTTCGCAACTCAAAGCCAGATTATCGAATCACCTATCTCAACGATGACCACGAGAGCACAGTTTCGCCAACGGTTCCGTATCTGCGAGAGTTGATGCCTGAGTTGGGAGAACCTAGGCATCGCCTTGCCGTCTGGGTTACGCATCCCAAAAACAAAGCTTTTGCTCGTGCGACGGTCAACCGAATGTGGGCCATTCTGTTCGGTAAGGCGTTAGTGGAACCGCTTGACAGCATTCCACTATCCGGTCCATTCCCGCCAGGGCTGGAAATCTTGGCGGACGATTTTGTTCAACACGGTTACGATCTCAAACGACTGATAAAAACCATCATTTGCACCGAAGTCTTTCAACGAGATTCTCGCATGGAGATGGAGAGCGAGGCGGTCGAGACGGACCATGAAAATCTTTGGGCCGTATTTCCGTTGACTCAACTGCGTCCTGAGCAAGTGGCGGCCTCGATCCATCAAGCGTGCCGAATCCATGCGATCGACGAAAGCAGTTCCATCATCTCCAAATTGGAATTGTTTGGTGGTGTGAATGACTTCACGAAAGCCTACGGTGACCAAGGGGATGATGAATTCACTCAACAGTCGGTAACGATTCCTCAACGGTTACTGGTCATGAACGGATCGTACGTGAGTGAACGCATCAAAAACAATCCAGTTATGAATGCGGCCACGCGCATCGCACAACTCGCCAGCAATGACAAAGTCGCAGTGGAAACGGCGTACCTTACGACGCTCAATCGATTGCCAACAGGGGCAGAGCTAAACGCATTTTGCGAGCGACTCCACGCCACCAAACGGAACGCTAGGTCCCAAGCCATGAGCAGCATTTTTTGGACTCTCATCAATAGCACGGAGTTTCAATGGAACCACTAACCGCAACGCACACCGAGGGCAGCGAGGGCAGCGAGGCTGGCTGCGAGTCCTGGTGGAATTTTCATCGTCGCCGTTTCCTGCGCGGTGGTGCTATGGCCACAGGCGGACTTTTGAGCCAGGGGATGCTCACCAGAATCGCAGAGCGACTGTCGATGGCGAGCGAATCCAAGCATGGAGAAAAGCTGGCGGCCAAGAGCTTAATCATCCTTTGGATGCAAGGAGGTCCAAGCCAGCTCGAAACCTTTGATCCCCATCCTGGCTCGAAGATTGGTGGTGAAACCAAAGCGATCGAGACATCGGTGCCTGGTCTTCAAATTGCAAGCACTTTGCCGCGAACGGCAGAGATCATGCATCATGCAACCTTAGTTCGTTCGATGGTATCCAAGGAAGGGGACCATGAACGTGCAACGTACAACATGAAGACGGGATGGCGCCCTGATCCGACCTTGATTCACCCTTCCATCGGTTCTGTCATCTGTCACCAAACGGAAGACAATCTGGAGATACCGAGACACGTCTCAATTTTGAGCGGACAATGGCCGTCACGAGGCGGATACATGGGGAGCGTCTTCGATGCCTTCCAAACAGGAGACCCGAAAGATCCATTACCCAATCTGAGAAGCTACACGGACAAGAAGGTTTTTGAAACGCGATTGGATGATTTGCGAAACGTGGTGGAATCCGAGTTTCGGCGAGGTCGGTTGCGAGAGCTGGACAAGAACAAAACTCTTCATGAATCCTCAACGGTCCGCGCAACGACCATGATGGCGAGCGAGCAGATCAAGGCCTTCGACATTGCCCTCGAGTCTGCGAGTGTCATCGATTCCTTCGGCGACAACTCCTTTGGGCGGGGTTGCTTAGCGGCGATCCGGCTCATCGAACAAGGTGTGCGATGCGTGGAAGTGGAGCTTTCTGGTTGGGATTCGCATGTTGAAAACTACAGCTTGCAGAGCGGGCGATGCAAGATCTTGGACGGAGCGTTGCATTCGCTCATCAAACAGCTTGAGGAGCGAGGTTTGCTGGACAAGACGATTGTCATGTGCGGTGGCGAATTCGGAAGAACGCCCAAAATCAACGTTGCCGACGGACGCGATCATTGGCCGACCGGTTTTAGTACCTTCCTGGCGGGCGGCCCCTTCCGGCCTGGTCACGCCCACGGCGAGACCATTGATGAATTGATGGGGACGGGCAAAGATCCGCTCACCGGTGTTGCCGACGCTGTGCGCATCGAAGATTTGCATGCAACGTTACTGCACGCCTTCGGAGTGGATTTTTCTAAAGAATTGCAGACGCCGATCGGCAGACCGCTAAGCTTGAGCGCCGGACGGATTATCGCGTCGTTGCTAAGGCACTAGCCAAATCTTTAGTCCGAAAGAGTGTTTTCGAATATCATATTCCTCATCGACAGTCAAACGAACGCTGCCAACGGCATGGAGTACCAGTTCCGCCTTCGTCGGCTGCGAGCGGCCAATCAAGTGATGCTTCCATGGAGCAGAAATGTTCCACACTCGGGTGTGGTCGGCTTGGAAAACACGCACTTTATCGACGACCAAATCCGTAGTAGCTCGCGGCAAATCATGCGTCAAAACAACAGTATGCCGACCTTGGCCAAGCTTCACTTCTGTGAACCCACTCGGGAACTCATCGGTCAAATTTTTTGTTGCAAATCTTAGCCGGACCTCCATTCCAAATGGCACCCAGATCATCCATGAGGCTTGGGTGCCCTGCTGGCCCTGTCGAGCAAAATTCGTCGTAGCCATCACCTCAAGCTTTTCGAGGTCGCTGATTCGCGGTAGTCCTATGGCCGTTTCCGTTCGGTTCAACTTCGATTGCCATCGCAATCGATTGGCGTGCGAGGTGTAGTAAGCCGAGCAAACCGCCGCAAAGGCTACGAACATCATGAGCGTGCCTAAACGCATCCTAAGAACACTGGAAATCAAACTTTTGTTTCGTGTGGGCTGGCGTTGTCCGTCACTCATCACTAGAGACTGCTTTCAGAAGGAAAGTCCGCTCACGAATGGCTGCGCCAGCTTGTTCTTGTTCAATGAAACAACACAGTGCCAATGGCTGGTCGTGCGCGCATTTTTGTGCGGATTCTTCAGGTGAGGAATGTCTGTTATAGCCCGAAAACCCTGGGAAAGGGCCTTTCACGCGAGTTTTTAGCTGTTCGACTACCTTCTCGAATGGGAGCGGTTTATCGGGAAGCGGTCTGTTCCAAAATAAGATGTTCGCAAAGCCAGTTTGGTCGATTGCCTCGTGGCTTCCATAGAGAAAATCGGGACCAAAAACCTCCGTTTTTCGTGGTAATTCCTTCGCGTCCTTTTCTTGCGGAAACTGAACTTGCAAGAGGCCATGTTGATCCGTTCGGCTCTTGGGGATTGATAGCAGCGTCGAAGTGGTTTCGGCAGAATACAGCACAACACGAAACGATTTGTTGGCAGGGACTCGATAATACCAAGTGCAAAAGTGGGTATCGGATTTTATCTTTTTGAGGACGATACTTGTCGATTGGAGGCCTGCCTCTTTTTCGATTTGCGCCTCAATGTTGGCCGTTTCCGTTTGGCACGCGAGGGTGATCCGATGCTCAACCGATACCAAATAGCTTCCGTAAAGGCAAACCAGTAACAGAGCGATTCGACTGAGGAATCCAAACCACTTCATGGTAATCTCCGGAAAACTTGGCAGAGTGTTTTTGGGCGAGGATTATATCATAGCCTACCCTTCGCGGTTTTGTTTGGTCCGCTGACGGTCGATTTGCCAACCTGAATTGGGATGGTAATATCGGTGGGTTGCGGTGGTCGCTGACCGTCCGTCGCGGAGCGACGGACCTACGTGCTAATCGCTTGCTTTTGCAGTTGTTCTAATTGCTGAATGGCTTCCATCGGGGTCATGGTCGTGATGTCCAGCGATTTCAGTTTCTCGACGACCGCGTTTTCTTGCCATTGAAACAAGGTCATTTGAATATGTCCTGACTTCTTCTTGGCCGTTGCAAGGTTGGACTGGCCATATTGATTCAAATGGCTCGCTTCGAGTTGACTTAGGATCTCTTTGGCTCGCTCATTGACATCGCGAGGTACCCCCGCCAACCGCGCAACGTGGATCCCGTAACTCTTGTCCGCGCCACCTTGAACGATTCGATGCAAGAAGATGACGTTATCATCCCACTCTTTGACTGCCACGTTCCAATTGCGAACTCCAGGCAATGATTTTTGCAAATCGATGAGTTCGTGGTAGTGTGTAGCGAACATCGTTCTGGAACGATTGTGATTATGCAAATGCTCGACGATCGCCCAAGCGAGCGACAAGCCATCGTAGGTGCTCGTGCCTCGACCGATCTCGTCGAGTATGACCAGAGATCGCTCGGTGGCGGTATTGAGAATGCGCGCGGTTTCAACCATTTCGACCATGAAGGTACTCTGACCGCGGGCCAGCTCATCACTTGCTCCAACTCTTGCGAACAAGCGATCTGCCACGCCGATGGTGGCTTTGCGAGCTGGGACGAAGCTGCCAATTTGAGCCAGCACCAAGAGCAATGCCGATTGTCGAATGTAAGTGCTTTTTCCGGCCATGTTTGGTCCCGTGATCAGCAATATGCTCCCATGCTCCGCACCGATCATAGCGTCATTGGGTACGAACGTCCCCTTGGCCAGGGTCGCGTCCAAAACAGGGTGCCGCCCTTCGTATATTTCTAAAATTGGCTCGTCAGTTATGGTCGGCCGGACGTACTGTTGTTTGACCGCTAGTTCAGCCAAAGACGCCAACACATCGAGTTCCGCGAGAACACTCGCGTTCGACTGCAAAGCTTGGGTATTGGCATGAATCGCTTCCCTCAACTCCATGAAAAGTTCGTACTCGAGCGACTTGGCTTGATCGTCGGCCGACAGGACTTTCTCTTCGTAGTCCTTCAATTCGGGTGTGATGTAGCGTTCCGCATTTTTGAGTGTTTGTTTGCGAATGTAGTTGATGGGGACGCGATCGCGGTGCGTATTGGTTATTTCTAAGTAGTAACCGAAGACGGAGGTGAACCCAACTTTCAAACTTGGGATACTGGTCGCTGTGATCTGATCGGCTTGGTAGCGAGCGATCCACTCTTTTCCACCGGCTGCCAACTGCCGCAAGTCATCGAGACGTTGATCGTAGCCCGGGCGAATGAAGCCGCCATCGCGGGCCAGCAGTGGACAATCGTCTTGCAACGCCACATCAAGTTGCTCGCGCAAGGTGGGGCAAAGGTCGATTCGTTTTTGAAGCTGGGCCAAACGGATCGAGGAACGCTCTTCAAGAATCGCTTTGATCTTAGGTATCTGGACTAGTGAGCGACCAACTTGTTTCAGGTCTCGCGGGCTCGATCGCCCTGTCGCAACACGAGCAAGAAGTCGTTCCAAGTCGTAGACTTCATTGAGCATCTCTCGGACCGATGCGCGCAATCGCGTATCGCGAACCAGTTCATCGACCGCATCGAGGCGCAATTCTATTTGCTCTCGTGAGATCAAAGGCGAGGAGAGCCATTGCGAAAGTCTACGGGCGCCCATCGAGGTCACAGTGCGATCTAAAACTTCGAGCAACGATCCGTCGCGCGAGGCGGTTCGAATCGTTTGAGTCAACTCCAGGGAACGCCGAGTTGCCGAATCGATTTCCAGAGAGCGAATCAAGCGAGCGGGTTGCAGTTGTTGGATATGATCGAGAGCGGTCTTTTGAGTTTCTCGAAGGTAAGCCATGGCGGCGCCAGCGGCGCTGATTGCCAAGCAGTCGTGTAGGTAGGTACTGGCTGGGTCCTTGGGATCGTTTTGGGTGTCCCAGCCCATTCCGGACAAATCGATCACTTCAAAATGTTCATGGAGGATGCGTTGAGCCTCTTCGATGCCAAACTGCCAAGTTGGGCGGCGGGTGATGGGCCAACGTTCGAGTTCACTTTTGGCCAGGGTCGAGTCATCTTCACGAATCATGATTTCCGCAGGCTCAAGCCTAGCTATCTGGTCCATTACCGTGTGAGCAGGATACGCCCCAGCCTCGAAGCGCCCCGTGGACAATTCCACCCAAGCGATCCCAAGCCACGCATTGCGTTCCGGTCCTACCTTGCCTGGGGAAGGATGAAAGATAGTTAAAAGGAGGTTTCCAGATCGCGGATCCAGAAGAGCGTCGTCCGTTAGCGTTCCGGCGGTGACAATCCGCTGGACTTCGCGGCGAACGAGCCCTTTGGCGGTTGCTGGGTCCTCCATTTGTTCGCAGACAGCCACCCGAAAGCCTTGGCGAACGAGTTTTGCGAGATAGCCCTCGAGTTGGTGGTAGGGGAAACCAGCCATCGGGATGGGATTTTCGCCTTTGTCCCTACTTGTCAGGGTCAAGCCGAGAACACGTGCCACGGTTTTGGCGTCCTCGTGGAATAACTCGTAGAAATCCCCCATCCGGAAGAGCAAAATTGCATCCCCGCTGGTCGCTTTGGCCTCTTCGTACTGCTTCATCATGGGTGAAAGATTCATAGCCGATGATGCTACCAAGCGTATCGATTTGATCCAAGTGCCCAATATTTTAGTAGAATATGGAAACAAAAACGTCACTTAGGTGTTTTCACTACTAAACCACTGTCCACCTAGCTAAAATCAAGGGATTGTGGCTGATCGTTTTGCGATCGTTTCCGAGTCGGAAATTGGCTTTAGACAGCCGAAGTCGAAAGTTTGAAACAAAAATGAAATACTCAGTCCTTATCCCCGTGGTATTCCTTGTGATAGCCCCGATGTCGCTTTCTGTGGTTGCTCAACCACCTGGGGTCGTATTTGGCGGATTTGGTGGCGGCCCGGGCGGTGGATTCGGTGGACCTGGCGGCCCGCCCAGCGGAATGTCGTTTGGAAGTCGCGGCGGTGATCGCGGTGGCGGTGATCGGAGCAGTGGTGGTGATCGGGGCGGTGGTGGTGATCGGGGCGGTGGTGGCGGGGACCGAGGTGGATTCGGCGGTGGTGGTGATCGTGGCGGCTCTGGTGGCTTTGATCCATCGTCCTTTTTGACACGCATGGATACCAATGGCAACGGCATGCTTGACCCAGACGAAGCACAGGGACCCGCTAGGTTTATGTTGGACCGAATGGCTCGAAGCAATCCAAAAATTGACATTACGAAGCCGATCCCAATGTCCGTGCTAACCGAGTCCTTCCAACAGATGCGCAGTGGCAGTTCAAGTTTTGGTGGCTATGGAGGCTCGGACGAGGAAAGTGCTATTCTCGAAAAGAATTCGCTGGTTCCAGGCTTCGCCTCGGTCAAGGTTGAGAAGATTCCAGTTCCAGGCTTCGGGGCGAGCGGCGAAAAGTTTACCGTTCAACCCGAAGAACGAGATTTGAAGGAAGCCGATGAACGGATGCAGCGTTATGACAGAAACAACGACGGGTACCTCGATGAGATTGAGCTCAAGGAAGGTAGGTGGTCGGATTCCCCAATGCAGTACGACAAGAATCGCGACGGAAAGCTCTCGCGACAAGAGCTTGCAGTCCGCTACGCCCGCCGCCGCATTGCAAACCCTAGCCAACCCGAATCCTCAACGCGAAGAGAAGATACAAACACCAAAAGAGCTCGCGATGGTCGTGATCGGGACAACGGCGATGACAAAAAGGACAAGGCAAACTTGTTCGCAAACCGTGCTAGCTACCGCTTGACGGATGCCGAAGGCAAAACGATCGCGCCGGCAGGTTTGCCCGAGTGGTTTACTCGCAACGATACCAATTCTGACAATCAAGTCTCGATGTCCGAGTTCTCTAAGAAATGGACGCAGGATACCATCGAAGACTTTCAAAGATTTGACACCAATCAAGATGGGTTCATCACCAGCAGAGAAAGTTTGGCGGCTGTCAAGAAAGGGTACATACCCGGCGGAACAACAAGTGTTGTGGCAATTGCAAGCACCCCAGCATCCGATGGTTCGGTTGCAGCCAAGCCTGCCGAAGCTCCAAAGGTTGTTAGCGGCGGCGGATCTACAGCCGACAGAATGCGAGAATGGGCTGCCAGCCAAATGAAGAAGAACGACAAGGATGGGAATGGGTCTCTTTCGCCTGGAGAATTCACAGGCGATTTTGCTAAATACGACATCAACAAAGATGGTAAAATCGACGTGGATGAGTACATCGGAAGCCGCTCGAGAAGATGACGATCGACTTTCGCCTGTTCCCTCGAATTTAAGCTACTCAGCTAACCAACAGTGGCCAAGTACCGCTGCTGTTGCAGCGGCAGTTTCAACCCGCTGAAGGCGATCGCCAAGCGACAGGATGCGAGCTCCTTGGCCAACAGCTTCCAACACCTCTTGGTCCGTAAAACCGCCTTCAGGACCAACGAGAAAAAGCAGTTTTGCACAGCTTTTCGCCAGTGAATTTGCTTCATGAATGCTGTGTGCCGTTTGTCCCTCCGAGTGGGGATGCAAGATCCAGATGGCGACAGAATCCGATTCCTGGTTGGGGGCGAGCGAATTGGAGTAAACCCTGATGTCGTGCACGCTCAGCCTTGGTCGAATGTTCATGAGCCGATTGCGACCACACTGCTTACAAGCTTCCACGACGTAGCGTTCCAACCGCTCTGCATTGGCTTCGTTCACAACCGCTACCGATCGCGTTGTTTCGAGCGGACTCAACGAATCAACACCTAACTCAACGAGCTTCTCGATCGTATTGCGTTGTCGATCCCCTTTTGGCAAGGCGATGGCAAAATGCAAGCGTCCTGAATGATCGCGTGGAGCGAACGAATTGGAATGGATGGCCGCGATGACCGTTCGTTTGTCTATCGATTGGATAGTTGCTATGGCTTCGTTGCCAAGACCATCGAATAGAACGACGGCATCGTCCTTCGAACATCGCAGCACACGGCTTGCGTGGTGAGCTTCGTCGGGGGGCAATTCCACGCAGCTTTGGTCAAGAAGAAAGGGGACTAGAAATCGGTGGTGTGTCATTCGGACTGAATACTTGGAAGAAAGCGGGCTAGCACCGAGGGCAGCAGCGTGTAACATTGGATCGTCCAAAGGGCCGTCGAGTTGCCCTCAGGCTTTCGTTTTAGTCTTTTTCCAAAAATGCCGCAAACCAACAAACCGAACTACCTAGCTGTATTCCTCACGTTTGCCCGAAATAGTCTCATTCGAGACATGACATTTCGGAGCAATTTCGTGCTGGACTGCCTTTCGAGCGTCTCCTGGTTGCTGATGAATCTGGGTTTCTATTTAATCGTGTTTCATCATGTCAAATCGATCGGTGTTGCGACCGGTTGGGGGCAGAATGAGTTCTACGTTTTTTTAGCGACAACGTGGCTGATTAATTCGCTCGTTCAAGCGTTCTTGATGCCAAACGCACAGGAGTTTAGCGAATTGATACGAACCGGTGGGCTGGATTTTGCATTGCTAAAACCGATCGACACACAGTTCTTGATCTCATTTCGTAAAGTCGAATGGTCGTCGCTAAGCAACTTCTTTCTCGGCTTGATCATTTTGGCTTATGCGATGGTTCAGTTGAGTTTTCGATCCGATCCCGCTTGGACCATTGGTCCTGGACTCGTGATTTTGTACTTTGCGTATATGGCTTGCGGCGTGGTGCTTTTGTACAGCTTGATGATTTGCTTGGCGGCGACCAGTATTTGGCTTGGCCGGAATCAAAGCCTCTACGATTTTTGGTTTTACATTACCAATTTCTCTCGTTATCCGATGGAGATTTATGAAGCCGGTTGGGGGGTTCCGCTTTGGTACGGGTTCACCTTCATGGTTCCCGTCTTAGTTGTCGTAAACGTGCCTGCTCGATTGCTGGCACAGCCTCTCATACCGCGTCAGCCATGGGAATGGGGGTTGATCGCTTTCGCACCCTTTGCCACGATAGTATCCGTGTTTCTAAGTCGATGGGTGTTCCAGAGAGCCTTAAAGAGCTATGCCAGTGCAAGCAGTTAACGATCCCACATAGACTTCTACTGGCGGAACGGTATCTTTTAGGCGTGCGGCGGATTGAGACTGCCGTTCGTTGTAGATGATTTGAATGACCCGATGCGCGAACCTCGACTGCAATCAAAAATGCCAAAGCTCTTTGTCAGCGAAATCCAACCGCAAATGCAAGTCGACGCAGCCTTTCGCATCGCGGACCGACAACTAAGGGCAAATCGGCAAGGCAACCTCTATCTGTTGATGCAGTTGCAAGATCGAACCGGCGTGATCTCGGCGATGCGATGGAATGCCGACGAGAAGTTGGCGGAACGATTTGTCAAAGGCTCGTTCGTTCAGGTCCAAGGTGCATCCCAACTGCACAATGGAATTCTGCAATTGATAGTCAATCAGATCGCATTAGTGGATGAAAAGACACTCGATCCAGTCGACTTTGATTCCGGCAATCGAGTGGATGTCGAGCAACTTTGGAACAAACTGGGTGAATTGATAGAAACGTTTTCGAATGAAACCATTCGCCATATTGCAGACCGTTTTTATCGAGACCCAGCGATCGCCAAATCCTTTTGTTTGGCACCTGCCGGGATCAAAACGCATCATGCATATCCCGGTGGATTGTTAGAACACGTTGTTTCGCTCATGCAGCTAGCGGACCGAGTCTCATCCCATTACCCGGTACTCGACCGCGATCTACTGATAGCTGGGGCTATGTTGCATGATATCGGCAAGTTGGAAGAGTTATTGTTTGAAGGTGAGTTGAGCTACAGCGATGCCGGGCAATTGCTAGGTCACCTTGTGCAAGGTGTACAAATGCTGGATTCCAAAGTTCTCGAAATAGCTGAGTCGGGATTCGAGGTCGATCGAGCCGTTGTGTTGCGACTCCAGCACATCATCGTGAGCCATCACGGGTACTTGGAGCATGGAAGCCCTAAAGTCCCAATGACGTTAGAAGCCTTGGCTTTTCACTATCTCGACGAAATGGATGCGAAACTGAACGCGGCTTTGGCATTGATCGAAAGCGATCGGACCCGCGATGCCTGGACCACATACAACCCGACGCTCGGAAGAAAAATCCTTAAGCCGTAGAGCCTCACACTAGCACGCAACTGAGAAATGCCCCATCACCAATGGGGCAGTGAAATGCCGCCGAGTTTTATTCGTGGACGAGGGAGGCCCTTCGCTCGTAGGGTTCTACAAAACCTGAGCGAGGGCCTCGCTCAGCTACACAAACTCGCGCCTATTTACCAAGCAGCGCTCGGCAACTAGATCGAAAACGAAAAGACTTTCGGCCCTTACTTCTTGGTCGGTCTGTCTTCACCGGAATTGGTCCATTGTCGACCCACGTAGTCGTATGACTTTGGGCTGTCTACGTTGGGCACTCGCAGACCGAAAAACGTCCCTCTTGTTTCACGGATCGCTTGAGTCGAACAGCCAAATTCTTTGTCTCGAGCGGCGACCAACGCTTCATCGACTTGCCCGTCTCCGGTCAGGGACCAGATCAGCATTGGCTCCCCCATCGGGACTGCTGTTTGCGGGTCGGGCCAAGTGTGCCAAGCTTTTCCCCACGTTGGAAGGATCATTTTCATGAACTTCAACTCCTCCTCGGGCGTCATCCCCGGAGCGATCAGTCCACCGCTAAGCACTTCGTAAAGGCACCCGGGACAAAGAGTATCCGGTTGTCCAACTTTTCCTTCACATAGACCATGTCATTGGCCGGGATCTGTCTCACGCTGGCCGGGCTGGCATTGAGGTCGTTGTTGTCCTTCACCCAGAACAATCCTGCCAACGAAATGCTGATGGTTCCGCTGTTTTCGTCATTTGGGTTCCGTGGTGAATTCGTAACGGCTCGGCCAGGCTGAAGCAAGTTCGAACAACATCTTAGCTGATCGACAGGATCAAGTTGTCCTCGAAGAGTATACGCGGGAGAACGGCCGATCGGTCGAGTTCGATTAGGCTGCCCTAGGAAAAGCTCTTGGCCCACCGCCTGTTACGCCCAGAATCCAGGAGCTTATTATCCAGCGATCGCAATTGGTCCGTCGCACAACTACTACTTCGATCGAGCCACCGCCGACATTACACCAATGCTTTTCGATTCAATACCTACGACCAAAAGACAACTTCGAGCTGGCAAAGCGGAGGACTAGGGATTCGAATAACTTGCCATCACAGGCGAGACTAAGGTCGGCTCACTAGCTCAAAAGTAAACTCGTTGGCTTGACCGGCCAGCACTTCAACTGAAAGGGGTGTAGCGGTGGGTTCCGAGTACTTGATTGGAACAATTTTCGCTTCAATCGTCACTTTGTATTTTTCGGCTCGGAGCTTTTCAAATTGGAACTTTCCACTCTCATTGATCGAAGCTTCAAAGAGATCCCCACTAGCCAAATGGAACCGAACTCGCCCGGTTACCGGTTTGCCGTTGAGTATAACTAGACCGCTTACCGTTTGATTGCCCGCCTCCATCGCATACACACGTTGTTGTGGTTTAGTTAACTGCACTCGAAGCTGTTCAGGCGAAGGCTGTGAGTTCGAACGCAACGACTTCCCGACATTCCACGACAGGCTGGGATTCTGCAGATCATCCATTCGCCGCTCGATGATCTCGGATTGGTGAGTTTGTCGCTCGTTTAGTTTCCTCGCCATCGCTTTGGACTTAATAGTCAATGAGGTAACCTCCATAAACTGGAGATCTTGCCGAGTGTTAAAGGCTGCGGCTACTGCCATGCGAAGTTGCGATTCGAGGCCTTCAATCGCCGCGTCATCGCTTGGCTCGGCTGTCTTTGATTCGCGCACGGTCTTCGCCTTTTCGACACTCAGTTGATCGGCGCGTTCGGCTTTGATGCGCAGCTCCGCCAGCAGTTCCTCAGGCACGCCATCAGCGATCGGCGGCAAATCGCTTAGAAGCTCATATCGGCGTAGCAATTTGGATATGCTCTCTGGGCTGTTCTCTGAAACACGCGGTGTGGCATGATGCGAGGGGCCGATATGAAAGTGAAGAAAATCGAAATAGACTTGGTCGCGTACAAACGCTTCAATTGCACTGGTCAGAACGGAATCTTCTACCCAGGACGAAGGAACACTCATTCCAGCGTCGATTGCACAATCCGTTCGAGATTGATCCAACACCGCGATGGTCACACGTCCGGCGACGACCGAATGAAGTGCGTTGACGAAACGCTGAATCAGACTTGGGTGCTTCCACGCGGCTTCATCAAATCGAACGCGGATCGCACCACTTGCACTAGCGGGTACTCTCACAATCTGTTCATTGTCCGCAAATCCCCATCCGTCCGGTACATACAGCAATTTACCGATGGAGCGTTCCGCGTCAACGGAAACGATCTGAACTCGTGGTACATTGACATTGGCGGCTTTCGCACTACCTGGAGTTGGCGTGCGGAGTAAATCAAAGTGAAGTCCAACTTTCATTCCTTCATCTCGATCGATAACGATTTCCTTGCGTTTTGGATCGTAACGGATGGCTCTCGCACTGAAACCGTTGTATCCGTGTATGAATAGGATGTCATCGTTCCAGCCACTGTTCTCGGCCGCGGCATCAAGCTTTTCTTCTGCGGCTGGTTCCACCCTGGGTTTATTACCTGATTTGCTTTTCTTCTCCATGTCCATTAGAACTTTTGCAAGGTAATCCTCTTGATCAGCCATTAGGTTTGACGCGATTGAGATGGCGCGTTTGATACGAAGCATCTCCGGATGACTTTCCCCAAACGTTTGTGGCAACCTATCGCGTTCGCGTGCGAGTTCGTTAGCCTTCGATTTGAGTAAGTCCGCATCCACCCGCTCACCGGCCTTCAGGCGGTCCACAATCTTCCTCTCCATCTCTATGCGCCTCGGATGGTCTTTACCAAAACTTATTAAACATCGATCGTGCTCAATAATCAAATTCAAAAAATTTGCTGGCTTTGAATTTTCCTCCGTCGCATTCACTGGCTGAGGTGATGGATGTGCGATGACAAGGGATTGCGACCCCAGGACAAGCAGTCCCATCAAACCTAAGAACGATGATAATTTCACATGTCGCGACATAGATTACAAACCTTCGTTAGACTTCGGGGAATTAGGTTGGGACTTAAGTTGGAACTCAGTTCCCGGAACTACCGGTTGAGGCTGTATCTGCCAGAATTCATTGACGCTCGCTTGGATCGTTTGCGATTCGCGCCTGATCGCTTCCATTTCTGATTCATTTCCCAGCCAATCGAAGTGCGTTGTACGAGTCCAATCGGTTGAAGCATCCGAAATTGGCCTTGAGTCTTTCTCCGGCGGACTGCGTAAGCTGTCGTTGATCCCCGAAATTTCCGCGGAGCTTTCGGTTGGTGTGCTAGCAACTTGGTTCATAACATGGGGATTCATCAACGACTCGCGAATGAGCAATATGGGGTAGACCAACGAGATTAGACTGATTGACAACGCAGCGGGCAGCCAGCGGCGAATTGCAATACCGTTTGGTTTAATCTTCGGAGTTTGCAACAACGCGGCGGGAAGCAGTTGTCCAGTCGGTTGACGCACAAAAGCCAGACACTGCTCAAGCCACTCGGCGACTTGCGTAGCCGACTGGGGTCGGTCGGCAGGTTTCGCTTGATGTAACCAACCGACGAGTTTTACAAGCCACTCTGGCGCATCGGTTGACACGGAGCTAAGCGATGGCACCTTTCCATCGGCAATCTGTTGAATCGTTTCGCTGCCAAATTCATTGGCGACGGGTGGGCGGCCAGCGAGCATGGCGAACAGCAAACTACCCAGGCTGAACAAATCGCTGCGTTGGTCGACTGGTTCACCGCGAGCTTGTTCCGGCGACATATAATGAGGCGTACCAGCCAAGCATCCTATCCGAGTCAACGAAGCATCATCGGCCGCGCGGGCCAAGCCAAAGTCCGTAATGATCGCTCGTTCGGTTCCTTTGGCCAGCAGCACATTGGCCGGTTTCACGTCGCGATGCACTAGCCCTTGCGAATGAGCGGCCGCAAGCCCTTTGGCGACTTGCATGCCGATCGACAAGCTGGCCTCAAGGTCCAGTCGACCGCAATCGTCAATCCGCTGTTGCAATGAAGGATCAGGTAGGTAGGGCATCACCAAGTAGGGCAATTCGTTCCACTCAGC
Organism: Pirellula sp.; assembly: GCA_043743995.1. GTDB lineage: Bacteria > Planctomycetota > Planctomycetia > Pirellulales > Pirellulaceae > JBKCUI01. The sequence goes on from JAYTVM010000186.1 coordinate 62,880, forward strand.
CACTTGGTAGATCGCAATTACGTTGTCATGAATCACGGCTGCGGCCGCGCATGCTTCGCGAGCAAACCGTTTGCGAGCGGTTTTCGAAGCCGCTAAGTGCGGCGCCAGAATCTTGATTGCCACAAAGCGATCAAGCGCTGGGTCACGCGCCTTGAGCACCAGGCCCATGCCGCCGGAACCGACAATACCCGTGATCTCAAACGGACCAATCCGCCCAGCCGCTCGCGGATCATCGCTCGGCGTAAGCATCTTCAGCAGTGACAGCGGGTCTGCAATTTTTGATTTCGCCAGCGAATCAGCTAGCGATAGCTCAGCAAAGTTTCCATCCTCGTCGACTTCACACGCCATTAGAGCTTGCCTCGCGGTCCGCCAATCGTCGGCTGACCCGGCACTCGATTCCAATCGCTCGCGGCAGGCCTCGCACTGATCCAGATGATTCAACAATGGATCGTGCAACGCAGCATCCAACGTATCGTCGAGGTAAGCTTTCAAGTGCTCAAGCGGACATTCGGTCAATGGATTCATACTTGCGACTCCGATTGATCGATTTCGCTCACGACTCTCCTGATAGCGGCTAAAACGCGACTGCGTGCGGCATACGCGGCCCCCATCGATTTTTTAAGCTCGTTTGCTACTGTCTCGATCTCTTCGCCACCGATCGCTGTGCGCCAGAACAGCGTCCAAACCTCAGCGGTAAATCGGCTGCGCACGCGAGCCGCTGCTAAGCGAAACATTTCGCAGCGTCGTTCATCGTGCCAAGCAATGGAAAGATCTGCGGCAGGTTCCGGCAATTGATTGAGCAATTCCCAAACGCTCGTGCGACCGGATCCGCGATGTTTCGATTCTCGTTGCACTAGATTGATCACTGCGTTTGAAGTCACTCGAGCCAACCAACCACGAAAGCTCCCCGATTCGCGACCGAGTTGCCAATCCTCAGCTGCCCGCGCGACGGTCCACAGCACACGCTGCGAAATGTCCCACGCGTCCGCCTCCTGTAGTCCCCGGCTCATGGCGAAGCGTGCGATTAGCGGTTGGTAAAGCTGCGCAAAATCGCCCCAAGCCTGCTGATCAGCGGGGTTTCGCAGTCGCGTAAGCAACGTATCGCGAGTTTCGGGCCAAGGTTGCGTCATAGTTCTCCTAAGAGTATCACCCAGCGGCCGGTGAAAACTGACGCGTAGGCTAAGATTTTTGCCAAAAATCCCGCCCAGCCGCCATCCGTTTGGCTACAACACAGTAGCAAACCTTTTGCGCAAACAATTTTTGATCACCCTTAATGCCCGATTCGCGGAGGATCTATGAACTCATGGCATTCGTCGAAACTCGTAATACCGTTTGCGACGCTTCTCTGCCTACTGACTTTTGGTCGCGCTCCAGTTCAAAGCCAGGACCAGGTTTCTCCCGCAGTCGATGATGCAGCCAAAGCCGCAAAGTTTGAGGAGGCATTGCTGCGGCGACCGCGAACAGGCGTTGCGTTAGATCGTTTTTTTGCTTTTCATTCGCAGAATGGATCGCTCGAAAGTTATTGCACGCAGCTTCGACAGCGAGTCCAGTCCGCTGGCGACAACACCGGAACCCAATGGTGCTTGCTCGGACTGATGGAATCACAACGGGGACGAGATTTTGATGCCGTCGAGTGCTTGACCAAAGCGGAACAGAAAATGCCTCAAGATGCGCTCGTCAGTTTCTACCTGGCTCGTTCCCTCAACTATTTGGGCAACCGCCCTGACGCCGTCAGCGCTTTGCAGCGATCTCTAGATCGGAAACCGAGCAAGTCCGATACGTTACCAATCCTTGAACTCCTGGGCGCGTTGTACTTGCGAACGCAACAAACCGAACTGGCAAACGGCGTTTGGAAACGCGTCGAAGCGATGTTCCCTGGCGATGAACTCGTTCAAGATCGGATCATTTCCGTCCTCGCGCAAGAAGGTGCGTTGTCTCAAGCCATCGAACGTTGTGAACTCCAAGTCGCATCTGAGAAAGATGCCAGTCGCAAACTAGAACGCGAAACGCAATGCGCAATGTTGCTCGCGCAGGCAGGGCAACGGGCCAAGGCGATCGAACGCTTTGAATCGGTGTCGTCTCGCGTCAATCCGGACTCTTGGCGTTTTCTCGAAATTCGACGGCGCATCGAGTCTTTGTTCATAGCCCAAAACGACTATCGAGGTTGGATCGAATATGCGCAGCGCCGTATCGCTTCTCACCCGGACGATCTCGAAATGCAAGTTCGACTCGCGAAAACACAAGCCAGGCTTGGTCAAATCCCGCAAGCCAAAACTGCATTTCAAAAGGTATTGTCGAAGGCACCATCCAACAGCGCGATTCGAAGCCAATTTGCCGAATTCCTGATGTCAACTCAACAGATTGCGGAAGCAGTCAATGAGTACGCAACACTTAGTCAAGCCGAACCCAACGTCGCGGACTGGCGAGTTCGATGGGGCAATGCGACAGCCCTACTAAAAACCGATTCAACGCCAAGCGCCCCAGAGCGGGCCGAGGCGATTTGGTTGGAATGGGTCCGGGCCAAGCCAAATAACGCAACCGTGTTAGTGCAAGTTGCCAATCTTTTGACGCAAATTCAACGCAACACCAAAGCAATCGAGTTGCTGGAAATGGCGGTTACCATCACGCCCGATGATCCGCAACTGATCGAGCGCCTCGGTGATTTGCAATTGCAGGCCGGAAACCCTGACAAAGCAATAAGTACATGGCAACGCTTGCTCGAACACAACACCGACCCGATCGATGCCAGAAAGCGATTGAGATCCATATATGTTCGGAACCGGATGTTGGACGAAGCGATGGCACAGGGCACGAAGGTATGGGAATTGGCCAAGGAGAGCTTGAGCTCCTTAGACGACAAATCGGCCAAGGAAATGGCTGCCGTCGGCGCTGCATTGGACATGGCAGAGATCATGACCTTGAAGATGGACATGCCGGGCTTCTTGGATTGGATCGATCAAGCTTCCTTGGTTTCGAATAGTTGGATACCGACCAGACAGGTCATGGATCGCTGGCAACGCGGTGTCAATGTGTTTCGCGACCTCAGCGCGGTTGCCAATGCCTTGAAAGCTCGGCCACAGCCTCAAAAGACCGCTGTGCCCAACGGCAAAATAGACGAGGCAACTGACTTTGCGCAGGGGCTACGAAGCTATCAACTTTCAAGTCTCTCCGAGGGGGCTCTCGGTGCCAACATGGCGACCGAAGCGATCAATAAGGCTATCGAAAACTCGAAGGCACAGCCTGCCTTCCTGGATGCGGCCATCGATCTTTTCACTCGCAACATGCAGTTGTCTGACGCGATACAAGTCTGCGAACGGTTGATTGCGAAAGAACCATTGGCACGTCGTCGAACGCTCGACCGTTGGGCAAAGCTCTGTTTGCAAACTGGCGATTTGGACAAAGCCATCCAACTTGGTCGCCAAATCATGGAGGAATCCAACCTTGACCCTACGGCATCAGGCGACCTTGCTGAACTCTATATCAAGGCTGGGCGCGTCGACGAAGGAATGCAATTGTTACAAGCTGTGTTGGCCAAGAATCCTGGCGACCGAAATGCACATCTGAGGTTTGCGGATCAATGTATCAAGATCTTGCGAAATGACGAAGCCATTGCGGCGTGTTGGCGCGGACTTGAACTTTCAACCACCATTGCCGATCAGTCCGATGTCATTCGGCGACTTGCCAACGTCTATCAACAGCGCCGTCGCCTGGACGATTTGGTTCTCCAGCTTAGTAACAAAGCGATGGAATCCAAAAATAATAGGCTTGCGACGATTTGGAGCGCAGCTGCCTTTCAAACCGCCAGGGACTTTGGAAAAGCAAGGTCGTTATTGGAATCGCTCATCGTCGGCGACTCGCTTGATCGGATCGTGATTGAACCACTGATATCGCTTGCGGAGGCTGAGCGCAATTTCCCAGCTGTCATCGAATGGCAATCTAAACTTTTGGAATTGGAGCCAACGGTGAATAATCGCTGGAAGCTTGCTACAGCCTTCGGCAACGCGGGGCAAACGGAAAAGGCTGAAGCGATCTACGTGGCACTCGTGCGATCTCGCGAGAGTACTCCAATTGCCGCAACGGCCATGGAAGCGTTGTGGAAATCCAACTCAAGTCCAGCACTTCTAGAATTGTGCGAAGAGGTCGCCAAATCAACAGACTACCCTTGGCCCGTCCAAGGGGTCGCGATGTTGATTCTGAACAAGCAACGCAAGATTGAACCTGCGCTCGCCATCGCCAAACGGCTGTCGGCCATGACAGTTCCGCTTCCAGAGGCTTTTCCATCCCTCTCACCGACCTCGGTGGCACGCGGGAATTATACGTACTTCAAAACGAAGCAAGATGTCGACGCAGATCGCATGAGCGCTGTAGAAACGTACCTACGAGCTGAGCGAGCAGCAACATCCAATAAGTCGAATCGCTCGATAACGATAAGCGACACGGACTTCTTCCCTATTTCAACGTTCGCTGGCTTCCACGCAACGGCTACCACGATGATCGTCCGGACCATGGAAACGGAGGAACGGGCCGAGCGTTTGGTTGCGGCTGAAGGTGCTGCAAAATTGGAACAAGTAGCAACGGAAACACTATGGCAAGCGCTGGTTGCCGTCGCTGCTTCGCCCGAAGAGGTTTCGATTAGCAACAAAACGCAAAATGGTTCTCGTGAAACGCTGAAGCGATCTGCACGATTTCACAGTATTGCGAAGCGATTGCTAGATCGTGGCGTCATGGAACCAGCCTCGATCGCAGTTCGAGAGCTGATTGGAGAAGACTATGACGCGCAAGTCGATCGGATCTGGAGCGAAAGCGAACTCGATTTTGTTCAGCAATATGCGTTCAAGGCTGCCTTACTGCGGGGGGCAACGTCTCAAATGTCCGTGGCTCGCATTTTGGACATTCTTTCAAAGAACCGTCGCCACGACCAAGCCTGCTCGTTGGTCGATCAAATGACCAACGATACAACAAACAATGCTTATCATCAGTCCAGCACTTGGTGCCGAAGTAACAAAGAATTTGAAAGACAACGAAGCCTTGTCTTTCGAGAACTTCGCGAGCAAGGTAATGGCTCATTGTTGACTAGCATTTCGGGGCGAGAATCCAACTTGGTCAATTTGATCGATGCGTGTGCACTCGATGGCAGAAAGGAATTGGTCGCCGACTTGGTCGAAGAATACATGCAGTATCAAGCGGCAAGGATTGAGAAACTATCTCTGACTCAAGCGTCGAGTTACCTTACCCAGGTAGACCAGACTCCCACCGTTTACACTGCTAACCAACAACTCAATGCGAAGTTTTCCGAACGAATCTTGGACCAATCCGCATACTTCGATCTCGGCTTTCAAATTGTCATCCGTTCCTTGCTGTTGCTCGATAGCATCGAAACGCAAACGAAGCAGGAACTGCTTGCAAGATTTCACACTGCGGCAAAATCGAAAAGCGAAAAACTTGGTCGATCGATTGCCGATCGTTTTGCTGCGGTAGCATTGGCCTACTGGCAAGACCGACCCGAAGAATTGGAGCAAGGGTTGAACCATTTGCGGGAAGTTTTGCCCGATAAGACTGTCGCCGAGTTGATGGCTGCTTGTATGGAGTATCAGAAAGGGAACTCCGAGTCCGCAATCAAGATAGCTGAACCGTTACGTCCCAACGGCTTTTCGATTCAACAAGCGACGGCGAGACTGCTTTTGCAGTCAGCCATCAAGGCCAAGGACCTGGAACGAAGCCGCAAGTACGCAATGAATTTGGTCAGCATTCGATTAACTATCCCAGACCAAATCAAATTGGCTCGAACGTTGCATGAGCTGTCGCTGGGCAACGTTGCTGTCGAAGTCTTGAAATTGGCGAAGGCGCGCGCCTCGGGATACTATCGTTCCGAACTGATGAATGCGTATCAAAATATGGGTGACCCAGAAGTAGCCATGTTGATGGCTTTGGAGCTTCTCGAACAAAATATGGGGGATGCGCAATGGGCAATTGTTCGAACGAATTCCGGACGCGATCAGGCGATTGAGCACATCAAGCGCTTCGGTGGTATGCTCAAAGCGATCGAGCGAGCGAAAGCGATTTACGACGCAGCCCCAAAGAACGAACAGTTTGGTCGTCACTTGGCCAATCTCTATCTCGAAACGGGTGACGTTGCCAAAGCCGAGGTTATCCAATCTACGTTCGTTGAAGCGGAGCCTAAAGCCAATGAAGATCCGACGAAGCCAGGCGAAGTGAAAATTGACATTGCCGCTCTTACCAACGTCGATTTTGGGACAAGGACTCGAAATGGTTCGAATAATTCCGAGCAAATCATTGCTGCCATAAAAAAGGAGCCAAAGAGGTTTAACGAGATTTCCGGAAACTGGTTCATTATGAATAACGATTCAACGGTCGCCACTCGGCTTGCGGAGGTTATCACGCCCAGGCTTGAGGAAATCGGAATGCAAGATTCTATGGTAGAATTGGAGCGGTCGATGGAACGCAGCGCTCGTCGTGAACCCGTATCTCAGAAGTTTCGCGAAGCGTTGATTGACAAGTTTGGGTACGAGGCATTTCGTAAGCTGCAAAGCCAGCAGATTCAGTCATGGCTAAAGGAACAGGCTGATGATCGGTTGATCAATCGCTTACTTGACTCGTCCGTTGTGTTTTATAGCACCTATGTCGATGATGAGAAGACAAACTACCCCTCGCGGTATCCTATTTCCAACATGATGGACCGTTCCGTCTTTGCTGCGGAACTGTTTGTTGAGCTGGTGGCTCGCGATCCCGTTCGATTCGAACGGTTGACGCGGGAATCCTCAAAATGGATTCAAAAATTCCCGAACAACCCCGACTGCCAGATCATTGAGTTGCTCTGCTTGATTGAACAAAAGAAATGGGAGAGCGTCCAGGCGCTTGTCCAAAAGGCTACCGCAGGAAAGCAACCTGGCCGATCCAACTCATTTCTCGAGCTCGTTGCCGCTCGCTGTTCAAAACAGAAGGATTCTCAACAAATTGCGTGGGATGCACTTGAATCCGCCCTGAGCTCTGCGAACAACCAAAATCAGCAGAGGAACTTGAATCGCTTCGGCCCCGGACTCTATCTTGAAGTCGCTAAGGAAATGGAAAAAAACGCGGAGGCGATCCAGTTCATCAAATCCGTTCATGAAACTTACACCAATGCAATGGCCCCCAACGCCAAGCCCGATCCAAATGCGATGTACCAAAACAACAGTACAACCAATGGGCTCAAAAGGGTTGCCGAAGCTTATTTGCAATTCGACGATATCCTATCGGCCACCGTCGCGTTCCGACAGCTTAGTTCGTTTCGTAAAACCAAGCCTCGCGAACCGGATTATTTTTCTGACGAATCGCTTGCAGAATTGCAGTCGAAATTGGTGGGGGCAGCAAGAAAAGGTAACATCGCCGAGGAATTCACAGGGCTATTGAAGTCGCTGCGAGAAAAGTCGTCTGTTGACCAATGGCGAAACCTATTGCTCGACCGTGTCGCGGGGAATCCGCTTGTGTTCCGTTACACGGCGCCCTACATGTTTCTCGTCGAACAACTGGACTCAACGGGTGCCGCCCCAGAAAACTTGGCTGGCGAGCTAACTGCGGAACAAAAGGACGGCACCAAGGAGGCATTGGAGGTCACATGCCTAAAAGTGGCGATTGCAATCCGATATCGATTGGTGGATAAAGTCGCTTTGCTAACAAAAAGTTTGGTGCCGCGATTGCCAAAAGAAAAGCTTAACGCATCGCAATTGCACGCATTGTGGGCGATCAGCAGTGCGATGAATCAAGATGAAATTTATGAGGCGAGCGGTAAAGATTTGATGGCTTCGATTCTGGCGATCGACAAGTTGACGCAGCAAGATTTATGGCGATTCCAATTTGATCGCAATTTGAAGTCGCTCGGTAAGCAGCCCGCTGGACAGGAACGGCTTGAGGCTATGCTGGACGCATTCGATACCAAGCAATTGCCTGTCTCATGGCTCATGGACTTTGCCAACGAGATGGCGGAACGACACCAATGGGACCTCTCGATCAAGTCAGCCATTAAACGAGCGAGCTTTGGGCCAAGCGCTCGGGACACTGCTGCCAAGTCCATCGACTTCGATTCCATCCAAGGGCTAAAGACGGATGTGGATCCGCGCAGGGGAATGGGCATCATCCAAAGGAGCGTTGGAATGAACTTCATTTTGCCGACATCCGTCGATGTAGCTAAAAGTTTTCATCGATTGATTGATATGTGGACGGTTGGAGGGGTAGAACCATCACAGATCGAAAAGGCTGTCGCTGCAATGGTGCTGAATCCAGAATGCGTGTGGCTGGGCTCGGTTGCATCGGCCGAGGACTTCGTGCCTAATCCCTTCAACAGCGGCGAGAACATCGAGTTTACTTCATACTGGAAGATGCCAAAGAGTCTGGCTGGACGTTGGCTAGAGATCAGACGCAAGGTTTCTCCAAGACCCAATATTACCCAACTTGTCAACGAAAATGCGAACAGACCAAAATCCGCTATTGCCGCCGCGACGTTGGCCATTCTTGCCTGCGAAGACGATGCGAGTTTCGCGACTGCGCTTGCGACGGCCAAGGAGAGCGTGATGAAGAGCAAAAAGGACGACAAAGACTCGAGCGGGTTCGAGTTTGCGATGTTGGCCGCTGCAATCTTGGATTCCAAATATCTAAGGTCCTTAGACGAACAGTGGGTCGCATCGTTGTCTACCGCACCAAAAACGATCATCAATCAAGGCTATGCTGAAGCATTCCAGTATCTTTTCGCCAAGCGTCTGTGTGAATTGGAGCCACGCAACTTGGCCAAATGGGCCAATGAGGTAATCGCAAGTATCGGACGCGATCCGGGGCACGCTCGCGAAGCAATGTGCCGATTCGCCGAGATCGCGATTCGAACAGGTGATGTCTCCTTGGCAATGGACTTTATGCGTCGAGCCGCAGATTTGGAATCGCAATACGGCCACTACTTCCTATTGACCATCGAACTCAACCGAGAGCTTGCGATTGCTGTCGAGTCGATGCCTACTGAAAGTCGATTCGAACTACTGAAGAAAGAGATTGTGGCCTATCATGAGGCAAGAGTGACCGCTTCCAAATCCCATGACAAGCTGCCGATGATTTGCTTGTTCCAGTTCTTTCGGCCTCGCGAGTATGTGCCAGACTGGAGCCCACGGGCAAACCATTTCGCCGGCCAGCTTGTCGAATTGCCCAAGGACCAAACGCTCATCGGTTTGATGGACTACCTCGTTTCGGATGCAAAAAAGCTCGGGCGTGAGAAGGAAATCGCGGATTGGTTCGACGCCACTTTTGGCGGGAAAGCAGAGGGATACTCAATTGCCAAAGCTTGGTTGGATTTGATTCAAACGGAAACTATCGATGCGACGGTGTTCGCGAACGCAATGATGGAGCTGAAGTCGATTGCGGATCGCGATGCAGTTACCGACTTTGTAAATCAATCCCAGAGCTTGAGCGCATCGTTGATGGAGCAACTAGTGCGGCTAGAAAAATGGGAGCAAGCCAGCGAAGCAATTGTTCACTATCAAAAACTCACTATGCGATTGAACGACTCGAGCGCTGTGGCTTGGAGTTTCTATTGGCAAGATCAAATCAATTCGAAATCTAACGGCGCCAAATTGGTTGATAGCCCCCGATCGCCGCATTGGTTGTCCATGACGATGGAGGCTCCGTTAGCGAGGCTATCTGGAAGGCAACCTGAATCGAGCTGGCTCGTCCAGGGCAAGACTCCCCGTGATCCCGAGATCGAAAACACCATCCGATTAAATTCAAGTCCCTGGATCGACACCCTGTTTCTTAAGTACCCACTTCAGGGCTCGTTTGAAGCGACTTTTGATTTGGAATCTCAAGAGCGAAAATCGAGTGCCTTTGGACTAGGCGGTATCTTCTGTGAATTGACGTCGAATTACTGCAATGTATTTCCGATGAGCAACCAATCTGGAAACTACCGTCAGTTAACTCGCAACAACAAGTCAGAGAAGTCCGTGATTAGTCTGCGGAGCGACCTCGACCAATGGGAGATGTTGTGCGATAACGAATCGATCTTGACGCAACCCGCCACATTGTTTTCAGAGATGCCTTATGTTGCATTTCGAGGATATGGAGCCGGCTCGCACTCGATTACTAATTTCCGGATTCGACCGTGGAAAACCGAGCAAACATCGGTCGCGACCCGGCGTTCCGTTTCGATGATCCAACCCAAGTTAGTTGGCTGGACTGGAATGTATTTAGGAAATTTTTGGCCTCAGTCGTTGGAGCTTTCTGGCTTTCAATCGAGTACGATTTCCTCACGATCTTCGCGTTTTACGTCGAATCGTAGGCAAAACCCTGAACATATGGAATGGAGCATTCAGCCAGACTCGATGATCGTTCGCAAGAAAGAATCGAACGATGATGTCAAGCCGATTTGGATTCAATACGCTCGTCCTTTGGCGGAAGGCGAAACCATTGCCTATGAATTCTACTACGAGTCCGGTCGTTGCGAGGCACTTCCCTGCATAGGTCGAACAGCCATCCATCTTGGCCCAGAGTTGGGCCGAGAGTGGATCTACAACGAAGCGATGGACAGGGAATTGGGAATTGCAGGACGTTTTACAGCCGCAGGCATGTTACCAAAAGTTGTCCCCACAACGGGAACATCGCCCGCTAGGCCAATCGAAGGAACCTGGAACCGTATGTCATTAACTCGCACTGGAAACACGGTCAAGTTTGTACTCAATGCAGCTCCGTTGATGGAAGAGGAGATGACCCCGTCAATGTCGACGACTTTTGGCCTGTACTGTCCGCCAGAAGTTCGTGAGATGCAAGTCCGAAATGCGACCCTCCAAGGAGACTGGCCAAGTGTTTTGCCTGCCGACCTATTCGGGAATTAGAGTGTAGCTTTCGTAAATTAGGCGAGCGGCAGACATAATACTACCAGGCCAAGCCACCGTGTGGCACGCCCAAAGCGATTAGCGATGGACGTGGGAAGTGTGGCAAATGACTCTAGCGATTCACCACGCCCTTCGTACCTCAGAGCGTGCCACCCAGTTTATAGGTAGATTTCAAACTGCCCCTCGCCTTTGGGAGACAAACTGTTCTGAGTTGATCCCAAGCACATGGCAGTTTGCGAAGAGGTTAATGACCGTTTGAACGTTGCAGGCTCTGCCCGGAAACTTAAACTTTACTAGTGGCGTTAGCTGAGAAGTGTCGTTTTACGGTGTGTTTTGCATAAACTCTTTGGAAAGTCGAACTACGGTCTCTTCACACTCTATCGCATCGACTTCGCGGTCGAGGTGACGATACGCCAGAGCTTGATTTTTCAGGCTTTGGATACTACGTTCGGCCATCGCCTTTGGTGAAACGTAGCCTTCCTGCAACAGAACAATGAGTGCGTCAGCTCGTTTAGCGAATTGAATTGCTTCCATCCAAGACTCCAATCCGAGCAATGCATCGCATTGCTCTTCATGAAGTCGCAGTTCCAGCATCTCAACCCAAGCGTCCTTTCGATGGTCGGACAGGGCCAGGTCGAGCAGCTCCATCGCATTGGTACAAATTAGGATCGATTCCTGGTAGTTCTGTAGGGAATTTTTTAGACTTGCGAGCGTTGCACTTCCTGCAATGGCATGTTTTGCAAGTTGCGGCTGGTCCCGATTTTTTTCCCAGAGGAGTTTGGACGATGCAATCGCTTTATTGAGAAGCGATTCCGACCAAGTTTCAAAGGCCCCAAATTTCGTGGCAAGGGTCAAATCGAGTGCGTTGCTGGCATCGACATAAATCGGATTGTCGGGCGCTTTTAGCATTAGCGAGTTGATGATTGCACCTGCACTTTCTAAATACGTAATCCGGGTCTTTTTCCCGTTGGCGATGTCAGATGGATCCAATTCATTCGCCAGATTGAAGTTTGCCACAAATTGCTGGTAGGTGTACTTTTCGTTAGTGGGCTCTCGCGTCAAAAGTTCATCGAGTAACTTCAGGACTTGCAAACGGTGTCGAAATGCTTCGTCCAAACGGTTGATTCGAGCAAAACCGTTAGCGGCAAAATGGTGAGCAACACTCAATCGGTGAACGCTAGCGGTACTTTGATTCTCTTGATCGGATAGCTCCTCATTTAGCTTCACACAAGCGAGAAGCAGAGGAATGTTATCTTCGTGAGTAATAACCCTACCTTCATTCAGCTTCTCAGCGGTGGCAAAGAAAATCTTTTCGATTGCATTAAGGGCAAACGAAGCGCGTAGCCGGTGGTGACGTTCGTTCAATAAAGCGAATCCGACCATTGCAGAAGCAACTATAAAAGATGCGACCAAGACGCTAACTAGAATCACTTCATTCGGATTTTTTCTCGACCAATAGCGCAATTTGGCAATGGGCGTTGCGATGGTTGCTTTTACGGGTTCGCGATCCAAGAATCGCCTTAGATCGCTTGCCAGTTCACCGGCCGACGCATACCGATTTTCGGGTGCCTTTTCTAGGCACTTCAGAATGATTGCTTCGAAGTCCTTTGGTAGATACGGTCGCAGCTTGCGTGGCCGAATTGGATCTTCGTTGGCGATCTGTTGCAGGATGCGAGGATCTGAGTCGCCGTCGAAAGGCAGCCTACCGACAGTGATTTCGTAGAGGATAACTCCCAACGAAAAGACGTCCGACCCGATTCCAACGTCCTGTGTTTTACCAGTCGCTTGTTCAGGTGACATGTAGCGAACGGTTCCCATCACACGAAATCCGGCACTCAGACTATCCGGATTCTCGATAGGTTGATCGATGAATTTTGCTAAGCCGAAGTCGGTCAATCGCGGTGCGAACTCGAGGCCGTTGCGTCGGTTAGAGTCACGAGGCTCCAACAGGATATTGCTAGGTTTGATATCGCGATGCAAAACCCCTCGCGTATGAGCATATTGAACCGATTCCGCAACCTGCATGACCAGTTCTGCTGCTTGGTCCGGAAGGAGCGGTTGCTTGAGGTCTCCTAGGAAACGCGCCAAATCGGGTCCGACGACAAGTTCGGTTGCGAGGAAAGGCTGAGGCCCGATGAGTCCTGATTCAACTAGTCGAACAATTCCCGGATGATCGAGGGACGCAACGGCTTTGGCCTCGCGAACTAGCCGTTTTCGCAACATCTCCGTGTAGCCGAGCGAGGGTCGTAAGACCTTGTAGGCAAGGGGCGATTTTGCTCCCGATTGATGCGCCTGAAAGACGACGCCGAATGCTCCCCCTCCCAAATACTTGATATCGCCGAAATCACGCGGATCCTCTGTGAGCCAGGCTTCACACTGTTCGATATCTTTTTGCCTGCCGAGTGAGTACCACGACGGATCGTCGACCCACTCGCGAATTTCTTGAAGGAGCGCAGGAGAGATTGGAGCTGGTGCAGGCTGTTCTGCATCTGAGCCCTCACGCGCAAAGCCTTTAGAGTCGCGAACCATCTCCGAATATCTCCGGTCTAAGGGCGATTAGACAGCGTCGGACAGAGATGCGAATCGCGTCCCCGGAGCGACCGACGAGCTTTCCAATCTGGGAATAGGTCATTCCGTCCTCAAAACGCCATTTCAGTACTTGCTGGATACCATCTGGCAGTTGTTGGACGGCAAATGCGACTGCTTGTAGTCGCTCTTGTTGCACAATGGCATGTTCGGGGCGAGAATCGGACGTTGGATATTCGACTACCAGCGAGGAGTCCTCGGTTGACCCTTTTTCGCGAAGGATCGATCGCTTTTGAGCTCGAATGAAATGTCGTTTCGCATCGGCGAAGTTGTTTGCGAGCAATTTCAAGAGCCACGCAACAAATTGCTTCGAATTTTGAGCCTCGAAATGCTCGAAGTTAGCACAAGCATCTTGGCAGGTCTGTTGAACGATATCTGAGGCATCAAATTTGGCCCTCAGTTGGGGCGAGTGATAGCTTGACGCGATATCCCTCAAAAGTGGCCGATACCAACCAAGCAGTTCGCTAATGGTGTTTTCATCGCGAGACTGAAGCAATCGGCTCGGATAGTCCAATTGCGAATCTGCCGGGCGATTCGAACTAGGCTCGGGAAGTGTTTGAACCATAGGGGGCTAAAAGTAGGTGGAGTTGATTGACTAACCGCGTCAAGTTGGTAGCGTTGGCTTCCATGGCAGAAACGGTACTTCTGAGGGCGGAGAAAACTGGGTTACGAAGCAGACAATAGGCGAAAGGCGACAGGTAGGGCATTACCTTCCAAACGGCACACCAGGACCGCCCGCTCCTGGCGCCATGCCACCCGCCAGCCCGGATATCATCGGTCCCAATTGTCCGATGACGTTATCAAAGTCCTCTTGTGTTTCCACCAAACTAAACGCGCCCAAGGACCCGTTGGCAAGCGTTATCGCTTGTACCACCCTCTGATGGATTTCCTTTGGATTGGCTTGGTCAAGAACCAACTTGGCTTGCGCCATGGATTTATCCCAATTCGTCAACAACTCCTCCGGCAACCACCTACCTTCGGACAGTACGAACTTGGCCGGAGCCTCGGGTTGTCCAGGCCCGATCAATTCAATCATGGCCTCCGTTGAGGAAACACTCTTTACAGTGGCTTCAGTCGGCGTTTGATTCAGCATGGACTTGAAAGGGCTATCGCTAGGCACCGTCTTTTCAACTTCTTTTGTTTTAAGAACGACATTTCCAACATAGCCATTTAGAAGATCTCGCACGTCGGCTTGTTGCAGATAGCTTACGTCCATCCATTCGTTCGGAAGGACCGCCTCAATTAATGAAACGATCGGATCATACGACTTTGCGAAACCGGGTGGAAGTGGGATGGCACGGCTATTCAAAATGAACTGTTTCTTGCTTCTCAGAGCAGTTAATAGATCGGCTCGGAATTTCTTTACTACATTCACTGTGCGTTGTTCTACACGGGTTGTTGCCAGCTTAACGATTTCTTGAACTTGCTTTTGTTTTGAGGCAGGCAAGGCGTCCCAGACAACCATTGGGTTTTCATTCTTAAGCTCGCGCATAACGATGTCCATGAACTCTTGGGCGGTTGAGTTGGATGGAAACGAGACTGGTGCGAAGGTCTTCGGACTGGTGGAATCTTGGGAGGAACTTGAGGAACCAGAAACCGAATTGCCGCCGTTCTTGGCCATGGCCCTCGCTTTGAGTCGACTCTTGTCATCGAGTTTGCTCAGTGGCAGGACGATCTCTTTTCCGTCCTCTTTTCGGAGTGTCAGTTGCACACCTTCCAGTTTGACGAACTCAGCCTTAACCGTTTTGTCACCAGAAATGTCGGTCCAACTGTCTTGTGCGTTGACGATGGCTATTGGCATCGCAAACCAAACGAGGGCTGCAGCCAACACTAGCGGGAAGGTGAAAATACGCGATATGGGCAAACTGGAAAGCGACTTCCAAGGAGTTTGAAGATGCATAAAAAAGGTCTCTTTCGATAGAGGATAACTTGTGTGATGACTAATCAAAATAATCGATCCGGAGGTAAAAGTCACGTCCGAGGCTGATTTTGCCTAGCTGTTGTCAGGAGTTCGCTGGACGGTTACGGTGGGGACCGCTTTGCCACACTGGGGAGTGTTCGGTTTTTGATTCGATTTATTGTCAAGCTTTGCCGATAGATCTGCTTTTGCAACCAAGTTCATTCTCGTAAAAAGCCGTAGGCATCCCCCTTTTGTTCACCTCTGGGAACTCGCTCGATCCATGCGATTGGGATTCGTTACGAACCCAAAGCCATCGAATGTTGGACGATATGCTTGACTATGTCTCGCAGATTCGCCAGCGTCCCGTATGGCAACCCGCCCCGGACAGTGCGGAACACGTTTTTCTCTCGAGCATTCCGTCGGCTTCGAAAAGTTTACGGGAAACGCACGAGTGTTTTATGCAAAGTGTATTGCCCTACACGGTTGGCAACTCTCATCCAGGATTTATGGGTTGGGTTCATGGTGGTGGCACCGTGGTGGGAATGTTGGCTGAAATGCTAGCGTCAGGCTTGAATTCCAATTTGGGTGGCCGAGATCAAATACCCATTCAAGTCGAACAACAAATCGTTCGATGGATGCGACAGCTTTTCGGCTTCCCGGAGTCGGCCAGCGGTCTGTTCGTGACCGGCTCGTCGATGGCAAATTTGATAGGACTTTTGGTCGCACGCACGTCAAAGCTCGGGACGGAGGTTCGAGCGAAAGGGCTTCAACAGGTTCAACAACGACTGGTTGCTTACACGTCGTGCGAGGGGCATAGCTGCCTCGAACGAGGAATGGAGATGGCTGGAATGGGCGGGCATCAATTGCGCAAGATTCCAGTAAACGAACTGCACCAAATGAACTTGAAGACGCTGGAGGAAACCATCGCAGACGATCGAGCGCTTGGGCTGACACCCTTTTGCGTGATTGGCACGGCAGGTACCGTCAATGTTGGAGCCATCGACGATTTGAGTGGGATTGCTGCGGTTGCCCTTCGCGAAGACTTATGGTTTCACGTGGATGGGGCTTGTGGAGCTTTGGGCATGATGTCACCCAAAATCGGAGCAAAGATGATCGGTATCGAGCAAGCGGATTCGATTGCTCTTGATTTTCACAAGTGGGGACAGGTCCCCTACGATGCAGGCTTTGTGTTGATGCGGAACTCGCAATTGCACTATGATACCTTTGCCTCACAAGCGGAATACCTTCGACGTGAGACTCGCGGAATGGCAGCGGGCTCACCCTGGCCATGCGACTTTGGCCCTGATCTATCGCGAAGCTTTAAGGCGCTCAAAGTCTGGTTCACGATGCAAGTCTACGGAACGGATCGATTGGCCGGGATGATGGAGCAAACGTGCGAACTAGCCACGTATCTGGCCAACCGCATTGAGGAGTCAGCCGAATTGGAGTTGCTCGCACCGGTCAACCTCAACATCGTTTGCTTTCGCTACCGATGCGACGATGCAGAGCGTGTGAATGCGGAGATAGTGGTGGCCATTCAAGAGTCGGGCATTGTCGCGTCGTCGTCGACGACCATCAGAGGCAAATTTGCGATCCGAGCAGCCATCTTCAATCATCGCACTTCACAATTGGAAATCGACAGCCTGATCGAGGAGTCGTTACGATTCGGAAGATCCATATCACAGGCGAACTAGGTCACCGTATGCTACCGAAAAGAATCAACTCCGATACGACTAGCCTGATTGGCCTCTCGCAAATTATGCGATTGGCATTCAACGGTGATAACCTTGCCAATCTCACTTCAGAGCTTGTAGAACGAATCGAAGTGAACCCGCTTGACTTTGCGGCCATGATGGATCTTTCGGTGGTTTTCCAATTGAGTGCAAAGCCAGAAATTGCAATCCAATTGCAGTCCGAAGCACTTCAACAAAATCAGTCCTTTGAGTTGAGGTCCAATCCCACGAACCCGTCGTTGAGAGTCCTCGCGATCATGGGGCCGGGCGAAGTTATGGCCAACACTCCGATCGAGTTTCTGGTTGAGAATTCGGACATTTCACTCAGCTACTTGTACCTCGGCGAAGGCTTACCGGTTCCAAGCCTGATACCCGACCACGACATTGCCTTCGTAGCCGTTTGCGAATCCGACCGAAGTCAATTTCTATTGTCCCAGCTAAATAGTATCCTGCAACACTGGCGACGACCGTTTATCAACAACCCGTCGCGAATTGCACAATTGAGTCGCGATTTGGTGAGCCAAAATCTAAATTCGTTAAAGGGAATTGTTGCAAGCGACGCTCGAAGACTGAGTCGAACGGAGTTGGCAGACCGTCTCAAGGCTGGTGATGGTTGCTTCCCAGTCATCGTCAGGCCGGTCAACTCGCATGCAGGGCACGGATTGTCGAAGCTTGAGGACTGCGAGCAAGCTACGGAATACCTAAGGGTGCACGATAGCGAGGAGTTTTTCGCAGCTCCATTCATCGATTACCGAAGCGAGGATGGCATGTATCGCAAATATCGTATCGCGGTCGTGGATGGAAAGCCATTCGCGGCACACATGGCAATCTCTCAGCATTGGATGGTTCATTACTTGAATGCTGACATGCTCCAAAGTCAGCGAAACCGAAATAGTGAAGCGGCATTCATGTCCAATTTTGATTTGGAATTCGCTGCCAAGCATCGAGCTGCCTTGCAGGAAATGGATCATCGCATTGGGCTCGACTATTATTCGATCGATTGCGCCGAGACTCCCGACGAGAAATTGTTAGTTTTTGAGCTCGACAGTGGTGCGGTCGTTCATTCCATGGACTCGGTGGAACTGTTTCCCTACAAAGTCTCACAAATGCAGCGGGTGTTCGAGGCTTTTCATCAAATGCTTAAACGGAAGAGCATCGGGGTTCAAAGGCGAACGGCAGACTGAATACTCAATGGCCTTCACTTTGAGCCGCAACGCGCTAGCGTGCGGACTGAACGGCCAGGAATCTCTTGCAAACCCGGCCCTCATGCTAGCGCGGATTATTCACAATCCGAAGCGTAAGTTTTGAAGTTGCGCCCTTGTGCGTAGGGCCGAAGGCCCGGTAGTTTGCCTAGCCCAGGCCAACGGCCTGGGAATTGGCGAAACGCAATTAT
>JAYTVM010000187.1:0-23644 GCA_043743995.1 Pirellula sp.
GAAAAACGGTGCCCAAACCCTCTTGCTTCATGGCCGCACTATACCGACTGCAAAACCAGTGTTCGGCATTATTCAACAAGGCCAACGCAGGTTCCTCAGGTGACTCTCCCGGTGATATGCCCAGCAGCAAATGAGCATGATCCCAAACCACTTCAATGTCCCAAGCAATCCAAGATCTCTTTTGACAAACGGACAGCCAATACTGAACAAGCTTCTGTCCCACCATTGGATCTAGAAACTCAATCCGCCGACAAACGCTAAATACAAAATGGATGTTGTACTGAAAGGCAGCATGAGACGATTTGCGAATTTGACTTGCGTCGTCTGGGTTATGATACCGACAGTTCGTCATGATCGATGGGTTCGCGACCGGCACGGCTCGATGATGATCGAATTGGTTCGCCACATAGTTCAGGATGACTTCGTCGGTTACGTTCCCGTTGCTTCGAACAAACCAACACGTAATCGCGTCTCTCCGAGACGCGAAATGCCAGCGTCTCGGAGAGACGCTGCTACGTGAAAACCGGCTTAGAAACAAAGCCTAATTAACGCTCGAACTACACTCGAATCCACTTCAAGACCAAGTATATGAAAATCCGATCTTTCGGCTACATCATGAATCGTCGTCTCAACCTTCGACCGAATCGCAGAACTGGAAAGAATTGGCTTTCGGCCCTTCGTGCACCAACCAAAGTGATAACGAAGTTGATATGCGGATTTGATATGTGACGGTAAGAACGTTGGTTTTGGTGTCATTGCTTACGACGCTCGAAATAGTTACTGCACTCTGTCGCCAACTGAATACCTGGTAGCAGGTTGGATGACCTATCGAACACTCCGAGTGGCCTTTTTTAATGCCGGGAAAGACCGCTTAAGCTGAGTCACCCAACTCACTCAGGACTAACCGTCATGAGTCACCCATTTATCTAGCAGAAGTTGTACTTCACCCACTCCAACTCGTTACTAAAGTGTCTCTCAAAACCAGGAATGCAAAATACCATTATGGTTACTCATTTTTTTCGTTCCTAGTACGGCTTTGTTAGCGGTTCAAGGATTCTCCAAAGATCAATCCGTCCTCGAGCCTGGCTTTGAAAGCTTGTTGAATGGCAAAGATCTCACAGGTTGGGGATTGAGGCGAACGGCGGACAAGCAACTTGCCTCGCGCAAGGGCTGGCAGGGTATCCGTATTACCTGCCTTGAGAATCACATCGCCAATTTTCAATCCGGCTTTCGCCGCAATGCTTTCCGTTTCAACTTCAATGAGCAGTACCCCGGACTCCGACGGCAAACCCGCCGCTGAGCGTTCCCCTAGGCTAATTACGTTTTTGATCTTGGCTCCCCTCCATAGTTGAACTCGTTGGTCTCTAACTTGCAGAGCGATACCGCTTTGAGTTGACGCTGGGAGAATAGGTGTCCGCGCAATCGCTTTCAGTTTTGAAGTCGTAACACCGAATTGATCCATCGGGAAATTCTTGAAGCCCAATTTCAACGCCGGAGAACTCTCTCTCAATCGGTAGTCGCCAACCATCGGATCGACAAACATCGCATCTGCAATCAGAGAATTCTCATCTCGCCCACTTTGCAATTGAAGTGTCGTGGCAATAGTCGCGCCCGATTTTCCCGGTTCATTCAGTAGATTGAAGTCGATTTCCTTACCCCATGGCTTCGCGACCCGAATAGGTTGATACTGCTTGAAGACGATATTCTTTCGAAAGACATCCTGACTGGGACTGTACCAAACATGTGGATGAAACGAATTGCCCACCATGATGTTGTTTTCAACTAGCCTCCCATAGCCTTCGCGAAGTTTGATGCCACCGTTCAGGCAAAGATTGTTGGTTAGTTCATAGCGGCTCGAACCATCGTCGAGGTCGATATCCCATCCATGATCGCATCGCCATCGGTTGTTGCGTAAAATCGTCGGCTTGATCATGTCCAAATAGGGCAATTCGGGAACGTTCTTGACCAAGGCATCTACTTCCTGAATGTTGGGGCGCCAGTACCGATCGCGGCCCCACGAGTTGAAGGAGCCGTGATCGCCAGTCTCTTTGACCGTATCAAACACATCGCAAAATTCAACCACATGTCCACCCCAAGTGCCGTCACCAATATTGATACCAGCCCGCGGTACATCGTAGATAGAACAATGCCGAACGGTGATACCCATCGACATGGCAATTTGAACGGGAGAAGTCTGTTTTTCAAATCGTCCGGTTTGCCAGATGAGGCAGTCTTCTACCAAACACTCTGCTGGATAGTTATCCGATTTCGGGCCTGGCGATCGATCGATTTTTTCCAAATCCTGGACTTGTCGGTATTCGAATAGCGGACTCCGAACGGCATCGGGATCGCCCACAAACGCAATTCCATTCCCACCCGCTTGTGCAATCTGAGAATGACGAATGGAGATTCGCCGGTTGTACTTGTCTACAAAAATTGCATTCCCTCCCACTTGATCTATGGTGCAATCATCAAGCTCGCAATCTTCCGCACCAGAGAAAACGATCGCACCGCCGCGATAGGTCGTCCAATCGCTCCGGAGCAGCGGTTCTTTGTTGTCCATAAAGGTCCGTGAAGCGTGTCGGAAAGTGAGTCCCTTCAACGTGATGAATCGGACTGGCTTGCCTTGTGAACCTTGAAGCTCAACGAGATGCTTTAGCCTTACCGCTTCAATTGTCGCAGACTTCATATCGACACCGTCCGGCGGAAAGAAGTAAAGAGTAGCGGTCGTAGGGTTGTGAAACCATTCGCCAGCGGTGTCCAGCTCTTCGAAGACATTTTCGATGAATCTAAAGTTTCGATGCATGGGCCCCTGACGATTGTTTTGCCATCCACCTTGGTAAGTGAGCGCCCCATCGTTATTTTTGCCGGTGACGAGGTAGTGATAATCGCCCCATTCCTCATTATGCATCGCATGCATAAAACCGCCTGACGGATTGCTGTACTTGGATGCACGTTCGAGGCTAAAGGCATCGGCAGCATAACCGTTGAAATGGCGAACCGATGGATCGGAATTCGGATAGCGAGCCATCTGCTGACGCTTGCCGTCGACGAAAATTTGGTCGGCCGAAAAATCACTAGGGACCGTCGCCTGCATGATCCCGTCACGGAAGGGTGCCCAGTTCAAATTCAGTTTCGAGCCGCCGCTGATCACGACCTCTTCGTTCGGTACGGCTTCGTAGGTAACGGGATTCTCCTTCGTTCCGGAATCCCTTGCGTCGAGAGTAAGTGTCTCAGGAAGGTAGTAGACGCCGCCACGAATGAAGACCTTCATTGGGCCGTTGCTTGGTGCACGTCCTCGGATAGTGTTGCGAGCTTTCGTGATCGTCGCGAAGGGCAATTGCTTTGTGCCGGGATTTTCATCGTTGCCGGCGAGCGAAACATAGAAATCGATTCCGGCCGCTAATGCGGGAGTGTCATCACCAGGCGGTTTGATTGCCTGCGTGTCATCAGCAATCCCCGGATATAATAGGGGGCCGGACAGCGCAAACAACAGCGTGAGAATGCCTTTGCACTTAAACATAAAAACTCCAGAAATCGACGTCATTGAATAGAATCTCCTCATGCTTGTTAAACTAAGCTAAGGAATGCAACAATAATACCAAATTCGCTCGAGCTGCACTATGACACCATCCTCTCTAAATAACATAACCTCCGACTCCCTTAGATGTGAATTATGAGATATCTGCAGCTAGCCATTGGTCTTTTTTTCATTTCGTTTTCTACCTGCTGCGACGCCTTCGCTCAAGACGCCACGAAACGGCGTGAGCCTCAACCGCAGGTTCGCTACGAACTCGGCGAAGTCTCCAAACAGCAAACCGATATCCCAGCGGGGCAACTTCTAGGCCCATTCCTATTTCACGGCAAAACCATTGAGAACACGGTCCGCAAGTATTGGGTATCGGTTCCATCACAATACGATCCAAAGCAGCCAGCTTGCGTTCTGGTTTTTCAAGACGGTGCTCGTGCGATCAATCAAAACGGTGTTCTGCGTGTACCACAAGTACTGGAGAACTTGATCGCAAAGAAACTTATCCCAGTCACAATCGGAATCTACATCACCCCAGGGCAACGCGGCTCGGACTTCCCGGATAGCATTGGGACCGGCAACCCAGACAATCGCGACCGAGAATACGATGTGCTGGACGACAAGTACGCCAAGATGCTCATCGATGAAATCCTGCCGGAAGTAGCAGCCAAGTACAACCTCACCACCGATCCCAAAGGACGGGCTATTGGCGGTTCAAGCAGCGGTGGCATTTGTGCGTTCACCGTGGCTTGGCATCGCCCCGATCAGTTTCGAAACGTCATAAGCCTCATCGGTAGCTTTACGAATATTCACGGCGGGCATGTTTATCCTCAATTGATCCGCGATGCAGCCTCAAAGCCGATTCGAATCTTCTTGCAAGACGGTGTCAACGATTTGCGGAGCCCGAACGATCTCGATCGCGATTGGCATTTGCAAAATCAAGCCATGGTGGCCGCACTCAACGAAAAGAAATATGACATGGCTTACGTCTTTGGCGAAGGTGGCCATTCCGACGACCACGGCGGTGCCATTCTCCCCGAAATGCTGGAATGGATTTGGCGAGATTATCCAGGTGTCAGTTCCGTACCCGCAGAGAAAATTGTCGAACAAGCCAGGCGACGAAAACCCGTCATCGTCGATCCATTCCCGAATTATGATGAAAAGTCCAGGATTAGTCCGATAGGGAAATGGAAATGGGAGTCCAATAACAACCGAATGCGCCGAACCGAAGCGCTGACTATTGAGGGGACTCGCGCGGCGCTGACCGGTAATCTGACAAGCTCCTCGAGCACAAACGGTGAAACACAGTCCACCACCGCCAAAATCGAAAACGTCCAAATTATCGGTAACAAACTCGTCTTCGATGTTGAACGAGAAGTCCGCGATCGAAAAGTCAAATCGACTTACCAGGGAATTGTTGCTGAAAAAGCAATTGTTGGTTGGAACATGTCCGAACTCAATGGAACACCGCGCGATACGCCTTGGCGCGCCGAACGCGTGACCGACAAGCCGATTGCCTCGTTCAGTCCTATCGGCGAATTTGAAAAGGCGTCCGATGTGGGAGCCGTTCGCAAGCCTGGTTCTGAATCGTTCGATAACGCAACTCATTCGTATGAAATTGCCGGATCAGGCACCAATATGTGGGCAACCAAAGACGAGTTTCACATGGTTTGGAAAAAACTCAAAGGAGACTTTATCTTAGACGCGCAGATGAAACTCATCGGTAAAGGAGTAGATCCGCATCGCAAACTAGGTTGGATCATTCGCAAAAGCTTAGATACCGATTCAGCTTACGCAGATTCGGCTGTCCATGGCGATGGATTGACTTCATTGCAATTTCGGAGGGCTCAAGGTGGAATCACCGAACAAGTTCAATCGACAGTCAAAGGACCTGATATCGTGCAGCTCGCGCGCACAGGAACGAAGATTTCGATGGCCGTCGCTCACGCCGGCGAGGCATTGCAAAGCGTCGAAGGCATCGATTTGGATTTAGGGGACGAAGTTTACGTCGGGCTATACGTTTGCTCTCACAACCCGGATGTTCTGGAAAAAGGTGTGTTTAGCAATGTTCGGATCACCATTCCTGCACCCTCCGATTTTAAACCTTACCGCGACTACATCGGCAGCCGACTTGAAATACTGAACGTCAATACGGGGCATCGTAGCGTGGTGCATACTGTGTCGGATTCCTTGCAGGCTCCAAACTGGACTCCAGATGGGAAGTCTCTAATTTACAACCGAAATGGCAAGTTGTATCGTTTTGATCTCGCCGACAAATCGGTCACCGAGATCAACACAGACTTTGCAACTCGGATCAACAATGACCATGCCCTGTCCTTGGACGGCAAGCAATTGGCGATCAGCCACCATAGCGCCGAACACGGAGGTAAGTCGATGATTTATACTGTTCCAGTCGGTGGCGGCAAGCCCCAACTGCTGACCAAGGAGGGACCATCCTACCTGCACGGTTGGTCGCCCGATGGACGCTTTCTTGTATTTACAGGCCAGCGAAACGACGAGTTGGACATCTACAAAATTTCGTCGGATGGGGGCGATGAGATTCGGCTTACGACAGCGAAAGGTGTGGATGATGGCTCCGAATATACTCCAGATGGAAAGTCGATTGTTTTCAATTCATCGCGAACCGGTAAAATGCAGGTGTGGAAGATGAACATAGACGGTTCGTCACAAACCAATATCACCGACGACCGTTTCAATAATTGGTTCCCGCACGTATCGCCGGATGGCAAGTCGCTAGTCTACCTGTCTTTCATGGAGGACATTGCGTCTGGTGACCACCCTTTCTACAAGCCCGTTTACTTACGTCAGCAGCCCACAGAAGGCGGTCCGCCGAGAATTATCGCTTATCTATACGGAGGGCAGGGTACAATCAATGTCAACTCCTGGTCGCCTGACAACCAGCATGTAGCCTTTGTAAGTAACAGTCAAATTCCGAAAGAGGCGGCACAATAGTGATGGACAACCCACAGCCTATTCTGCCAGGAGGCATCGTGGTGCCGTTCGATCCATTATTGCCGTAGCGAAACTCGTCAAGAGTTTCGCTTGCCCACAGATCCGGAAGTCTTGGCGACTTTCGCTACGGTCGAATCAGACACTATTTTAAATCGGATACTTTTTTATCGAACGGTTCTAAAATGGGTATTCCCAAGCCGGTGCTTGGGAATACAGAAGCGTTCGTCCATGCAAACGTTTTCGCATTTGAGTCAACGCTTTCGTAATCTACGAAAAACGATTACTTGTGTTTTGAATGGCAAGCCATGCAGTCAGACGCCTTCTTCAATTCGTCCATCGCACCTTCGCGGCCGACGACGACTTTAGCGGCACTAAGCACTAGCGCATTAGCCTTAACTAGGTAATCGGCTTTCTCGCCTTTCTTTGGTTCCCCTTCGAGCATGTCCATGTAGGCATCGAGCAACTTCTTTTTTTCCTCGTCGGTTGCGGAGCCGTCTTGGACTTTCTTGAGCAGCCCATCTTTTTTATCATGAGCTATCTTCATGACTTCTTTGATCGTTTTTGCGGCAACTGGGGCAACTGGGTTGTTGTTGTTGACAGCCATAACGCCGCCCCCAAAAACAACTGCTGCAACCAGGGAACCAACAATTAGCCGAATTCGCATCGCATACTCTCCAGGAAATAGACTCTGTTGAAAAATACTGCAAACAACAATTAGAAAGTGTATTTGATAATGTTGTTGGTATGCAAGCGACCAGGCGATTTTTGCCAAAATGATCAAGAGTTCCGCATTTTGCAAATCAAACAGGGCAAATCAAACAGTGCAGATACTGCGATTCCGAAACACAAGTCCGCTGGCAATCCACATCAAAACCGAAATAGTGATTAAAGCGAGAATATCAAACCACGGAAAGACTCCTGTTTGAATAATGATTGCGGGCCGATAATACTCCATCACAGACAACCAGCGGGAGATGAGTTTCGCCCAGTCTTGAAACTGGGCGAGAAAGTTTAGGAGAAACGAGGCCAATAACACAGTGAAAACAACGCCAATTGCACGCCCTCGGCGATTGCTGAGGGCGGAGATGAGAAACGAAAAACTACCGACTGAAAGGTAAACGGCACCAAGATTGACGATCACGATCAGGGAGTGAGGTATCGACAGTCTCATTTCTGGCTGGACTGTTAGCGAGGTCAACAAGTGGCCGATGTATCCAAACGCGATGATACACGTGCCAGAAACGAGCCAGCCTATGGTTTCCGCTAGAAATAATTTCCAACGTGATACGGGTAAGCAGAGCAGAAAATCTGCAGTCCCTCGATCAAATCAAGGTCAGGACCGTGGGATGTACCCAGAGAAAGGCCTGCGATAGTTGAGCCGAAACCTGTAGTCCTGGATCCACGCCCAACAGCGCAGTCAACAGAGGTCGGATCATCGGCATCTTGTCAAACATCGAATCCAGGTTTCCTAAAACCTTAGGAAGCAAAGCCGTCAGGAGGCTCATAATAGCGCACAGTCCAACGCTGAAAAACAAAACCGGCCAGCGGACTTCCAACCAAATTTTTTGCAAAAGTCCGAACATCACAAGGCCTCCTGGTTCACTTGGTAGTAGGGTCGAAAGAGCATTTCCAGCGAAGGTGGACCAATCATGATGTCAGCAAAATTCTGGGCTGCCGCCCAAGCGATAAAAGAAGCCGACGAACCGATCAACTCCAAAACACAGGTACGGTCGCGGCGTGCTGACGGGATAGGCGTCACCGTTTGCGACGTGAATTGTTCGCCCTTCCTTCCGGGCAAATGGCAAATCGCAATGTAGCTAGGCCATCGCACCGATTCGATCGGCTGATCCGCTCGGAGCGTAACTATGATCTGCCTGGGTGCCTGTGCTTGGAGACGGTTGATGGTCGAGTCTTCGACGATGTGACCATCACGAACGATCGCAATATGATCGCAATGCGTTTCCACTTCGCTGATTGTGTGGCTGGAAATCATTACGGTATGGCCTTTCGTTGCCAATGCACGCAGGTATGACATCAGAGTGTCCTGCATTAATGGGTCGAGACCTGAGGTTGGCTCGTCGAGAACTATGAGTTTTGGTGAATGAGCCAGTGCCAGCAACAGTGCCACTTTTTGTCGATTGCCACGCGACATCTTTCGGAACGGAAGATCAGGCTCCAACCGAAAGCTATCCACAAGTGCCATTCCCGAAGCGCGTACATCCTTCATCCCCCTGATTTTCGAAAGCATTGACAGAGCCAGACGAACCGTCAACCAAGGATAAAGACGCACATCGCCGGCCACATAACCGACATCGCGTCGAATCGCTGGACCGTCGTTCCAGCAGTCCTTTCCAAAAATGCAAGCGGTGCCCGAACCGGCCTTAAGCAATCCCATCAAGACCCGAATGGTTGTCGATTTACCCGAGCCGTTGGGACCAAGAAACCCAAAGATCTCACCCTCCTCAATCGAGAGATTGATATTGCTGATCCCGCGTCGCGATCCGTAGTTTCGAGAAAGATTCGTGATTTCAACTGTTTGCATAAATAAGCCGTTCGAAGAGAAGTCTCTCTGTCTGTTTCCAAGCTACTTCTCGCCTTGTGCTGCTTTTAGCCATGCCTCGGTAAACGCCGCGTGCTTCATGCTTTTTCCGCCTTCGACGAAGTAACTGTAGATCGCATGAATAGTACCATCGGCTCCTTGGGTTACCGCCGGATAGTGAAACGATCCGCTGGGTTGGTCTTCCAGATGCCGTGTTACTGGCCATGTGCGACCCTCGTCGCTCGAGAGCGAAACGGCAAGTCGGTTTCGTCCCTTGGTCGTGTCGTTGTAAACCAGTAGCCAATTGCTGTTGGTCAGCCTAATACCGTCCACGCCTGAACCGGGATTGGGCAGGTCACACACACCCACAGGCCCCCAGGTTTCGCCTTCATCGTTCGATTCAGAAACTCGCACTTTCCCACGTACTCCATTCTCTCGCATGTAGGCAACCAAAGTACCGTCATTGCGTCGCAGTACAGTCGGCTGAATATTACCGAAGCCGAAGAGTGGCTTGCTTGCATGCCAAGTGACACCGCTATCGTCGGTTATTGCCATGATAGAAATGGAAAACGTGTCCGTGTATAGCGGCAATAGGATTCTTCCACTCGGCAATTGAGTCGGTTTGCAGCGTGGTTGCCAGCCTAACCGCTGATACAGTTTTTCCCCAAGTCGCTCGCGCAGGACACGCAGGTTTTCGACCGTTTTTTGAGGAAGTGTGTCCTCGTAGGGTGCCAACTCCAGATCCAGTTTCTTGCGTGCCTCGTCTGCAAAGTCATCCGGCTTAAGCAAAATCATGGCTTCTCGATGCCAGCGAGGAGACTCCGGTGCAGCAAACTGTTTTGCAATCTTGAAATTCGTGAGGCAAGACTCCCAACTGTTCGCCAGGATCGTTGGATAAAACAACCAAAGCTGTTGGTCACGATCAAGGAACAATGCCGTATTGCAGTCTGGAAAACCGGGCGTGTCCGCCAGAACGAAGGGTTCCGTCCACTCGGTAGCACCTCGCTTTTTCCATGCGGCAAACACAGCCACGTCGTCGGCTTGACGTTCCCCCGCACCGCGATACCAGGATACAAAAAGGTCTCCGTTGGGGCATTCTACAATGCCAGGCGCATGATTGTGTTTCGGATTCAAAGGAAAAACGAGTTCTGAAACGAGGTCCGGTTCGGACGCGCTCAACTGGCTATCCCAAGAAACCAACGCCATCAGGAATAGAAAGCTGTACGTTATAGCGATCGGCGGCATGATTTTCTCTCAATGCAAGGATTGTCAGTGCAAGGATTGTCAGTGCAAGGATTGTCGTTTTGATAACTGCCTGATTGTAACGCTTTGCGGGGCTCCGTCGTATACGGCTCGGGGTTAAACGGTGTTGGGCTTAAACGAAGGTAGCCACAACAGCCATCAGCGTTTAACATATTACCAGTTGATCCTCTCTAGTTTGGTGAATGAGTGCAAGGAGACTAATGCAATGGTGCGGTTCTGGTTTCTTTTCTTGGTTTGTTTTGGTGGTATTGGCAATTTTAACGTCCAACTAACGGCAGTCGAAAAGCAACCGCCTAACATCCTTTTCGTTTTCTCAGATGATTTGGCATTTCAAGCCATCAGCGCTTACGGCGAAAAACGGCAATTGCTGCAAACGCCGAACATGGACCGAATCGCAGCAGAAGGAATGCGATTCGATCGCTGCTTAGTTACCAACTCGATTTGTGGTCCGAGCCGCGCAACCATTTTGACGGGCAAATATTCCCACATGAATGGCTTCTACAATAACTCGAATTCCAAATTCGACAGTTCCCAAATGACCATGGCCAAGATTCTTCAGCAATCGGGCTATTCGACCGCCGTTATCGGCAAATGGCATCTGGGGAGCGATCCAGTTGGTTTCGATCATTGGCACATCCTGCCTGGGCAAGGTGTCTACTACAACCCGCCGATGATTCGGAACGGCGAAAAAGTGAAGGAAAGTGGGTACACCACCGATGTCATCACCGACCTCTCGCTGGAATGGCTGAAGAATCGCGACAAGTCGAAACCTTTCCTGTTGATGGCTCAACACAAAGCCCCGCATCGTGAATGGTCACCAGCCCTGCGGCACCTTGGTTGGGACAAAGATCGACAGTATCCAGAGCCGGAAACGCTGTTCGATGATTTTGCCGGACGAAGCAAAGCCGTCTCCGATCATGACATGGGAATCGAAAAATCGTTCTCCAATTTGGACGTCAAACTGGCGACTCCCGGTGGTATGACACCGGAGCAGTTAAAGGACTGGAACGCCTATTACGAGCCTCGCAATGAGGCGTATCGCAAAGCGACACCGAAAGGCAAAGACCTCGTGCGATGGCGGTACAATCGTTACATGCACGACTATTTGGCTTGCGTCAAAGCGGTCGACGAAAGCGTCGGTAGATTCCTCGGTTTTCTGGATCAGGAAGGATTGGCTGACAATACGATCGTGGTCTGCACCTCCGACCAAGGGTTTTACCTGGGAGAACATGGCTGGTTCGATAAGCGATGGATATTCGAAGAATCTTTGAGATCGCCGATGCTCATTCGTTGGCCGGGCAAGACCAAGCCTGGCAGTGTGAATAAAGACATCGTATCGCTACTGGACGTCGCCGAGACGTTTCTCGATGTCGCAGGACAGCCAATTCCTGCGGACATGCAAGGTCGAAGCCTAGTGCCTTTGCTGAAAGGGGAAAAGCCGGCTACGTGGCGAGATAGTTTCTACTACCACTACTACGAGTTTCCTGCCCCGCATCGGGTACGACCGCACTATGGCGTCGTGACGGATCGATTCAAGTTGGTCCACTACTACAATACCGATGTCGACGAGTGGGAATTGCTTGATCGGGAAAAGGACCCGCTGGAAGTCAAGAATTTTTATAACGACACGGCGTACGCAGAGACCAGAAAGCTTCTGCATTTGGAATTGGAACGTTTGCGGAAAGAGGTCAAGGAGCCTGAAAAAACGCCTCGCGAAGCGTACGGTCGTGCCCCATTCGATAACGAGCCCAAGTCGACAACCGAGTCGAAGTAGCATCGACTCCATCTGCATGCCCCTGGCTTCACGCTTCACGCCAGGGGGCATGCCCTTCCATACTAGAGGAATGGTAACTATCCCCCGAGTAAACTCGGGGGCATTTCGCAGCTCTAGGCAACTTGCTTTAGAAAACCTTCCAGCATTTTGGCCCGGACAGGATTTTGAAGCTTTGCAACTGCCTTGGCTTCGATCTGTCGTACACGTTCGCGGGTCACCTTAAAAATCCGGCCCACTTCTTCGAGCGTATAAGAAAAACCGTCGGTCAACCCGTAGCGAAGTCGAATGATTTCTCGCTCGCGGTACGTAAGCGTCTGTAGCAACGAATCGATCCGATCGCGAAGCACTCCATTGCTGGCGTTACGAATTGGGCTGTCGCTGGATGGATCCTCGATAAACTCGCCGAAAGCGTTGTCCTCCCCTTCGCCAACGGGTCGGTCCAAACTGATCGGGCTTCGGCCGATATCCAATACGCGCTGCACTTCTTCGATAGTCATCTCAGCGACTTCAGCGATTTCGTACATGCTTGGCTCACGTTTGAAATCTTGGGTCAGTTTCTTTTGAATGTTTCGCAGCTTGCTAAGCACGTCGATCATGTGCACCGGAATGCGGATCGTTCGTGCTTGGTCCGCGATGGCTCGAGTGATCGCTTGGCGGATCCACCAAGTGGCGTACGTCGAGAACTTGAAACCGCGTCGGTATTCGTACTTGTCGACAGCTCGCATCAAGCCGGTGTTACCCTCTTGAATGAGATCCAAGAAACTCAAGCCGCGGTTTCGGTACTTCTTGGCAATCGATACAACAAGCCGCAAGTTACCGCTGGAGAGTTGTCGTTTTACTGCTTCGTATTCTTTGAAATTCTTTTTGAACTCTTCCACTCGGCCTTGCAGCGAACGAGGGCTTTCCTGCGTGGTCATGATCAAGTGCCGGAGTTCGGACACACAACGATTGAGTTCGGCGGCTGACCCCATGTTTTCTCGGAGGTAGGCTACGCGATTCTGCAAGTAATCCATGCGTTGCGAAAACTGTTCGAGTTGCTTCATCAACGGAATGACTCGGCGGGAACGAAGTGAAAGCTCTTCGACCAAAACGAGCGACTTTAGGCGTCGTCGTTGGTAATTCTGGCGAGTGCGAACTTTCTCGTCCTCGGAGGTGCTCTTTCGAACGACGCGTTGGAACTCTCGGCGGTTTTCCTCAATCAATGCATCGAGAGTTTGCAAGTTGTGTGGCATGCGTGCACTGACTTGCTCTTTGGTTAATCGCTCCGTCAAAGAAACTTTGATGGTTCGATCAAAGGGCAAAATGCCGGCGGCGACTTTACGCAAGATCTCGACGGTTTGTCGCAATGCAAAGTCATTGCCGAGAACGGCACGGCGGAATTTTCGACGTGTGATTTCGATTTTTTTGGCCAAGCCGATTTCTTGCTCGCGGGTAAGCAAGGGGATTTCGCACATCTGGCTCAAGTACAATCGAATCGGATCGTTTGTCAGCTTAGGCATTTCGGTTGGAGTAGTCGAAATAGACTCCTCACCATTGTATACTCGCAACTTGTTACGAGCGTCGATCTCGACATCCGTTTCATCAACGATGTTAACTCCGGCACGCTCGAGAGCGATCAAGAGGTGGTCTAGCTTTTCCGCGGTATTGGCTTCGTCGGGCAAATACTCGTTGACTTGATCGTAGGTAAGATAGCCTTGCTGGCGACCGATCAAAACCAATTGTTCTAGATCATTAGATTGCGTTTCCACGGGATCAACTCCTTTTGACAGTGGGACTCTGTTGTTACCGACCGTTCATCCGATGAACAGTCGTTTGGGTCAACAACATGAATGCTTTTGTGGTCGAGCCTGTCTCGACGTTGTACTAACTATCCTTGCGGAGGAAACAACCCGTGCCGTACGCGAGCCTGCTGGACGATATCGTGCAGCACGCTCATGGAGGTCTCCTCATCAAACTGTTTCTTTTCAAGCGACTGAATTTGCGAACGTCTTTGAGCCTTGTCGTCTTGACCGCTCAATCGTTCACAGAGGGAATGCAATCGCTCGTCTGCTGTCATCATCGACAAAGGTGTTTTGCGGGCCGAGTGTTCTTCGATACTTACAAGCACACTTTTCAAACCTGCGTCTTCCGTCGCCGACATGACGCTGTCAAAGTCTAACGCATGTCCTTCAAGTTCCAAGTCCAAAACCAGTTGAAAAAGTCTTTTTGCTGTAGCGGTACTCAGATTCGCTACCGGGAAGCGTTCGATAGCCATCGGAGCCAACTCGGGATGCGTCGCCATGATTTCGAATAGCTCGCATTCCGTCGGAGTCATTTCGCTATACTTGTATGCGATTGCCACCGGCGCAACGAATTGTTCGTTGCCTTGGGGGGAGCGAAGGGCGATCGAGGTAGTTACGTCGGATGCATCTCCTACGGGCGAGATTGGAGCGCGACGAAGCGATTGGCGTTGCTTTTCACGCTCGGCGGATTGCTTGCGAATCGATTCAAGCCGCAATCGAATTTCGGATTGCTCGATGCCGAACTGACGCGCCAATCTTGCGATGAGCTGGTCTTGCCGCAATCGCATGGCTTCGTTCGAAAGCAGGGAGCTGTGGGAGACACGCGACATTGTGGAGAGCACATCCTCCAGGGCTATGTTAGCTCGGTGCATATCGAGCAACGGGTCAAACCCTTGGCAAACCTGACGAAGCTTATGCTCGAGTGCGTCGAGCGCTCCGCCAATTTGAACCTTTAGTTGTTCGCCGCTGAACTTGAGCAAGTAGTCGCAGGGGTCAAGACCATCCGGAAGCGTCAGGATTCTCAAGTCCATTTGCGCTGTCACGAATAACTCCAAGATTTCGCTTGTTCGTTTTTGTCCTGCTTCGTCACCGTCGAGCAGCAGGACCACCGAATCGCAGTAGCGTTTAAGCAATTTGATTTGGCTTTCGCCTAAGGCTGTCCCGCAGCACGCAACGGCGTTATGGATTCCGTGTTGGACGGCCATAATCACATCCGTATAACCCTCCATGACCACGGCTTGTCGGGACTTGCTAATCGCATCGCGAGCCAAATCGAGACCGTAGAGTTGATGGCTCTTTTGATACAAGCGAGTTTCGTTGCAGTTGACGTACTTGGCAGCGTCCATAGCGGCACCGGGAAGGATTCGGCCTCCCACTGCGATCGGTCTCGATTGAGCGTCCGAAATTGGGAAAATTGCGCGGCCGCGAAAGCGATCGTATCGTCCGCGTTCACTGCGTGCGACCAAGCCGACGGCTTCCAAGTCTTCTGGTTTCCAAGATTTGGCCGCTCCGCGGTCCAGTAGCCACGACCAGGAGTCCGGGGCGAATCCGAGCTGGAATTTGGCAATGCTCGCTTCGGAAATGCCTCGTTCGAGCAAGTACTTGTGTGCGTGTTGAGCATTGGGGTCGTGGAGCAAGCATTGATGGAATTCGCCGACGGCCCACTTCATCGCTTCGAGAAGCGATTTTTTGTCGTCGTTCGAGCCGCGACCTTTGCGATTTTTGGGCTCTTCGATTTGGATACCGGCTTTTTCCGCCAGCATACGAAGCGCTTCGGGGAAAGAAACATTTTCCCTTTTCATCACGAAACTGAAAACGTCGCCACCGATATCACACACCCAGCATTTCCATGTCTGGCGATCGGGATTGATCTGCATGCTTGGACGGCGATCGTCATGAAACGGACAGACCGCAACGAAACCTCGACCTTGACGCCGAAGCTCCATGTAGGTACTCATCAGATCGACGATATTGATCGCCAATCGGACTCGGTCTTTGACTTCGTTGTCGATAGCGAAGGACACAGGATTTCCTAACGAGACGCGTTCAGGCAGATTGAGTACGCGTGTCTCTTCCATGTGGGCTGGAGCGGGCTAAAGGGCTGGAGCGGGGATTCCAGGCAATGCCTTGCGAGCAAATTTGGGCCTTGAACGCAAGAGCATTCGAGTCGTCCGTGACTCGGGGAAAGAGTATGCCTTGAATTCTGGTGCCGCGTCAACATCAGTTTCTCCGAATAATGGGCTTTCCCCTCCACACTTGGAAGTTTTCATTGTACCCTTTATCTTCGCCTTTCGCTTTGCGAAAAGTGTCGTCTTTTACTAAGCGAATTTTGTCGCCTTTCGCTCTGCGAAAGTGCTCCGCATTAACGCACTTTCGCAGAGCGAAAGGCGACAATGTTGCACCAAATTCACTCCAAATTTCTACGCTTCCATGTTTGAATTTCTACCGATTGCTCCACCCGACTCGATTCTCGGACTTAGCGACGCCTTCACTCGCGATCCTCGCACCAACAAAATCAATTTGACGGTTGGAGTTTTCAAGGACGAGCAAGGCCGAACGCCCATTTTCGCGACCGTCAAAAAAGCCGAAGAAATTCTGCTTCGGACCGAGACTACCAAGAGTTACATGCCAATTGAGGGGCACCCAGGCTACCTTAAGGCAGTCGTCGACCTAGTGTTTGGCAAGAGTATTGACGTTGCTCGGGTTGCTGCGGCTCAGACGCCAGGCGGTACGGGCGCACTGAGAATCGGTGCCGATACGGTTGCCAAGCATTTCCCTGGCACACGCATTTGGTTGAGCAATCCAACTTGGGCCAACCACGGTTCGATTTTTCAAGCAGCCGGCTTGCAGACGCCGGTCTATCCGTACCTAACGGCCGACAAAACAGCTTTGGATTTTTCGGCAATGTTAGGAGAACTCAAGTCGCAAGGGCGCCGCGGGGACTTGGTCTGCTTGCACGCCTGTTGCCACAATCCGACCGGGGTCGATCCCTCGTTCGAACAATGGCGTGAGATCAGCCAACTGTTGTCTGAAAAGCAAATGATACCCTTCGTCGATTTCGCTTATCAAGGTTTCGGAGATGGCCTCGACGCGGATGCGCTCCCGTTGCATGCCCTTTTGGAAAAAAATCCCGAAGCCATAGTATGCAATTCCTTTAGCAAGAATTTTGGACTGTACTGTGAACGGGTAGGAACGGTCATGCTTGTCGGCAAAGAAGCGACCACTACTGAAGCCGCATTGAGCCAGCTTCGTCAAGCGGTCCGTTGCAATTACAGCAACCCACCGCGCCACGGGGCCGCGACCGTTGCGACGGTACTCAATGATCCTACCTTGCGGGCCGAATGGATCGCAGAAGTGGACGGAATGAGAAACCGTATTTCTCAGATGCGAGCTATGTTCATCGCGGAGATGAAAGGCACAAATGCGAATCGGGATTTCAGCTTCCTCAGTCGACAAAAGGGGATGTTTTCCTACAGTGGTTTAAACAGCATGCAGGCCGATTGGCTGAAAAAAGAGCGAGCAATTTATATCGTTGGTACCGGCCGTATCAATGTTGCAGGCATGGCAACGTCGACGATGCAAACCCTTTGCTCGGCCATTGCGGAATGTGTTCAAGCAACGTAGCGCATTTGGTGTGCACCACTCATTTATCCCGATAGGGATTACAGACAGTAGCCGGGGGTCGCCGCGAAGCGGCGCACCCCCGGAAAACGAAAGGACAAGCGAGTGCCCCTGAAATGACCCTGAAAGGGTCAAAGATTCTGCGATCCTTTCAGGATCGGTGCTCACGGTACGAAACTTCTTCCGGTGGTGTCGCTCCGCTCAACCACCGGCAACTGTCTGATATCCCTATCGGGATGAAAAGTTGTGCAACAATAAATGATGGGGTCGAGTTCCGCTTCCTTAAAAAACTTCTGGCACGATGAACGGCGCACGGTACTCGCGTTTGAGGAGCTTGTTGGCTTGCTCGGCATCGCTGCCGATGAATTGCTCCGTCTTGGGATCGATGGTCAACATCGGGCCGATCTTAAGGCCAGCTTCTTCCATGTGCAAGGAATGAGCGGTCATCAACTGCTCCATCTCTTCGACCAATGATTTCCATTCCTTGACATCGACACTTTGTGCACGCTCCATCGAAAAGTCGTTGCCGGTTCGATAGGCGATGTTGGCCACATTGCACCATCCGGTAGAGTCATGTCCGACTTGAACGTCCGTGTTAAGAATGCTCTTGTCGCGTTTGCGAACAGCATCCAAAAAGTTTTGTTGATGAAGCGTTCCACCGCTGTTGCCAGAAAACTTTTTGATTAGCTTGCCTTCACTATCAAATGCGGAACCGCTGCCGCGTTGGCCCTCGAATCGGCCCCCCTCGCAGTAAGCGATGTATCCGCTACCTGGTCCTGGGCATTTGGGCGACTTGTTGCCGTCAGGTGACGCGGGCAAATTGGTAAGACCAATGACCACCGGAATCGAGCCGGTATCGAAGTACACAAAATGGACATTTGGAGTTTGTCCCGCGTCTTTCCAGGCAACTCGACCACCGCCACCGAAAATCCGTTTCGGCAGCGATACTTTATCGAGGAATACGTTGTTGCGCAGGTCGTCTAAAACGTGGACGCCCCAATTTCCCATTTCGCCCGAGCCTGTATTCCAATCCCAATGCCAATCGTAATGCAGCTTGTTTCGGAAGATCGGTTTGTCCTGCGCAGGCCCGAGCCAGAGGTTGTAATCGACATTCGAATCGATCGTTAGTGGTGTTGTTCTAAGGCCGATTGACTCTCGAACACCATAACGGTTGACACGTGCCGAGAGAATTTTTCCCAGGGCTTTTTCTTCATGCAAGAACTTCTTGATTTCTGCCTGCATTGGATCGGATCTTTGTTGAGTACCTACTTGGCAAATGCGATCGTATTTGCGAGCGGCTGCAATCGTTTGTTTCCCCTCCCACTGGCTGTGAGACAACGGCTTTTCAACATAAACATCCTTACCAGCTTGCATGGCCCAGATCGCAGCTAGACAGTGCCAATGATTGCAGGCAGCGATCACCACGGCATCGATTTGTTTGTCATCGATCAACGCTCGAAGATCGGAAAAACTCTTGGCGTCGGGGGCGAACTTTTCCTTGTACGAAGCTACCTTGCCGCTATCCGGATCACACAGACCAGCGATCTTGACCCCTTCCAGCTTTGAGAAGACTCCCAGATGCTCACCAGCCCGTCCTCCGCAACCGATAAAGCCCAATCGAATGTCACTATTTGACATCGAGTGAACGGACGAAGACGGAAGACTAGCCAGAGCGCTGGTAACGACCGCTGCCTTGACGAAGTTTCGACGGGAAACACGATTCATGATTGGTTGTCTCGGGGGATTAACGCAAAAAAAAGGATGGTCAAAAGTTTTTAGCGGGAAGTAAGTCGCCAGAAAACCAAGCTGACGGTAGCCTCCCAAACCATTAGATATTAGCATCAAAACCTCGATTTCTCAATCTGGGCATCGCGAAAAAGGTCGAGTGAAACCATTTGCTCTTGACTTGGGACTTTCCTATCTTCTAAGAATTGCCCAAATCATGAAAGTCGCAATTTTGCTGCCAACTTGGGTGGGTGACACTTGTATGGCCACCCCCACCATACGATCGCTTCGGGACGGGTTACCCGATGTGGAGGAGCTTTGCGCTGTAGGTCGTTATGCTCCAATTGCAGTCCTCGAGGGTGCACCTTGGATTGATTCGACATTGACATTCAAACCTCGGTCGAGAGATTCCAAGATCCTGTCCAGGCGCGGGTTGGTTTCGAAACTGAAAAGCCGCGGATTTGACATGATCGTGCTGTTACCCAATTCGCTATCCTCGGGGATGATTGCGTACTTTTCCGGTGCAAAACGAAGAGTTGGCTATGCAAAGGACGGCAGGACTTGGCTTTTGACTGATCCAATCTCACAACGTGAGGACGAGGTCGATCATCGCAAGAGGCCAACGATTGACTACTATCTCCGAATTGCGGATCACTTGGGATGTCGTTCAGATGACCGAGCGATGAAGCTGTTCGTGTCGGACCTAGATCGCGAAATGGCCAGAAATCTCTATTCTCAATTTCAGTTCTCGTGGGAAAACCCGACGGTTGTTTTCAACACTTCGTCGGCTTCCGCGGCCGCACGGCTTTGGCCTGTCGGTTATGCGAGCCGAGCAGCGAGGCAATTGGCGGATCGGCATGGTATTCAGGTTATCGTGCATTGCGGACCATCCGATAGGGACCGTGCAAATGCGATTGCATTCGGGGCTTCGCATCCGTTGGTCATGAGCATGGGACAAATCCAGGACATTCCAATCGGACTAAGCAAAGCGGTGTTGGAACAAGCCAATGTGGTTTTGTCCACGGATAGTGGTCCTAGACACATAGCAGTTGCATTAAACAACAAAGTGGTAAGTCTTTTCGGGCCAACAGACCCCAATAACACCCAAACATACAATCAGCCCGAGACGATTCTAAGGGTCCCGATGGATTGCCAACCTTGCGGAAAATCGAAATGTCCACTTGTTCACAACAACTGCATGCATGGTTTAAATTATTCGGTTGTGGTTCAAGCGGTTCTCGAGCAATTAAATCTCACGTTAGATGGGCAGGCAGTTAGGCCTGCCAGCAGTTGTGCCCTTCCTAGAAGAGCCGCCTGATTGGTGTTACAATCTTCGGCAAGTCAATGAACCAATTATTCGTAGCCTTTCGCGGGGGCATTTCGCTCCTCAATCGCGACACTGAGAGTCATTTTGTCATGCAGCGTAATCCTTCCTTGGATTTGACCAAGTTTATCCGAGACATTCCCGATTTCCCAAAGCCTGGCATTCTGTTTCGAGACATTACGCCCCTTCTGGGGAATACCGAGGCTTTTCGTGAGACGATCGCTCGCATGGCAGATCCATTCAGGGGTCAGAAGATCGATAGTCTGGTCGCAGCCGAGGCGAGGGGTTTCATCTTCGCCGCGCCTTTGGCGATTGAACTTGGAGCGGCTTTCGTTCCGGTTCGGAAACCAGGGAAGTTGCCTCACGATAAGCATTCCTTTAGTTATGAACTGGAGTACGGCAGCGACACGCTGGAAATGCACAAAGATGGCGTATCCATAGGTCAACGAGTTTTGGTGGTTGACGATTTGCTTGCGACAGGTGGAACCGTGGAAGCGTGCTGTAAGTTACTATCCAACATCGACGTAGAAATCGTGGGATGTCTATTCTGCATTGAATTAAAAGCCTTGGGTGGAAGATCTCGGCTTGAACCCTATCAGGTTGTCAGCTTGCTAACGTACTAGGACTTCCTTCAGAAACAACCACCAGGCCGGACAAATCCTTACCGATGCCATCACAATCCAAGCGAGAGCAGGAATTAGGGGAAGCGTATTCCAACTTGGGTTCACAACTCGATGAATTTGTCACCGATGCCCCTGAATCTACTCCAATTCGTCGGAGTGAAAGGCCGCGCTGGCTTGTTCCTCTGTTATTGCTCATAGCAACCTTAATCTCAATGACTTGGGCTGGTATCGCAGCTTGGCTTCCCATGGATTTGCTGGAAAACGCATTTCGGAGAGGCTCGCTGTTTGAAGTTCGTCGGCACATATTGGCAAATTGGTTGCCTGGTTTGCTGTTCGCAGTCTCACTGGCCATTATTTTGGGTGCCCACGAGTTAGGGCATTATTTTGCAACCCGTATCTATCGAATCCAGTCTAGCCTGCCAATTTTCATTCCGTTCCCAATCAGCCCAACCGGGACGTGCGGGGCCGTCATCTTGATGGATGGCCTACGAGCAGACAGACGGCAGATTTTCGATATTGGACTAGCTGGTCCACTGGCTGGGTTGGTGTTCGCAATTCCCATCGCAGCCATGGGGCTAATGTATGGTCAGCCGCCGCAAACGCGAGGAAATTCGGTCCTGTTCGGGCAGCCTATCGCAATCCAAGCGTTAGCCCAAGCCCTTCCCATGCAAATTGCTTCCGGCGAGGGAATCGCCAAGCAAGAAATCATGAGATCGAAAAGTATTAGCAATGAATCCATGAATCCAATGCTTATGGCAGCTTGGGTTGGTTTTCTAGTTACAGGAATCAACATGGTCCCAATCAGTCAACTCGATGGCGGGCATGTCATTTTTGGTCTGATGGGGCGTCGCTCTTGGTTGGTCTGTTGGCTTGCTTATCTTTGCTGTATCGGGTTCGTCGCCTACTCAAGTATTGCGTTTGGGCAGCCGATGTACATTGTGATGCTGCTTTTGATACCACTGATGGGGATTGCACATCCTCCGAGTCGCGATGACAACGTTTCGCTGGGTCTTCCTCGCCAAATCCTGGGTGTTGTATCCCTAGCCCTGCCAATTCTTTGCATTCCGTTGCGGCCAATCGTTCTTCTCTGATGCAAACTTTGGGTGGTGAAAATCTGGCCGTCAGCTCACAAATGCCCCTGATTATTGCTATTTTGCTGGCGATTCCTTGGTTTTCAATTACGCTTAGGCCCAACACCGATCAACGAAGCCCAATTTCGCAAGAATTTCGTTTATCCGTTAGCTGTAGGCGTACGTGAATGGTGTCGAGTACGCCTTCGGCTGACAGTTTAACAAATAATTGAATGGTATTACGCTCAGGCGACAATAAGCACGGGTTGCCTTCCGGCTATGAATTTCAAACCACAAACCTACGACTCTCCCTAGGTTTCCGCACCCTTTGACCACGAGTGAAAAGCGATGAGATTTTTTGTTGGGGTTGGCTGTACTCTGGGATTGTTTTTTTGTTTGTTGCTGAGTCCTGTTTTGGGGCAACCCTTTCCCAATAAGAAATTCGGACAAGAGGACAAGTTCCGTCAATTGGAAGAGATCCTTCCTACTCCAAACGGTTACCGAAGCGCTGCTGGCGAACCGGGTCCGGACTACTGGCAGCAAAAAATCGATTACAACATCGATGTAACTCTAAACGATTTGGATCAATCGATTCACGGTAGCGAATCGATTCGTTACCACAATTTGTCCCCACACACGCTTCGCTACGTCTGGGTTCAGCTAGATGCAAATATCTTCGCGCCCGAAAGCGATGCGAGCAAAACGCGGGCTTCGCGAGGCATTGCGGGCCGTATGTCGACCTTCGAATTCGAGGCTATGGTCCTTCGAAGAACTTTCGATGGCGGATGCAAGA
Organism: Pirellula sp.; assembly: GCA_043743995.1. Lineage (GTDB taxonomy): Bacteria > Planctomycetota > Planctomycetia > Pirellulales > Pirellulaceae > JBKCUI01. Next base: position 23,016 of record JAYTVM010000187.1, read on the forward strand.
TTGAGTCCGTCACCAACCACAAGGACGTCAAGCTGGCCACGACCGTAGTGGACACGATGATGCGAATCGATCTCGGTGACCCCTTGCCTCCGGGGCAGGAGATGACCTTCAAGATCAAGTGGAATTACAAAATCAACAACGCTCGGCTTCTCGACGGACGGACGGGTTTTGAGTTTTTCGAGAAAGACGGTAATTACATCTATGAAATGGCGCAGTGGTTTCCGCGGCTTGCGGCCTTCACCGATGTTACAGGTTGGCAGCACAAACAGTATCTAGGTCAAGGCGAATTCACGCTGGAATTCGGTGACTACATTGTTCGCATCACGGCTCCGTCGGATCATTTGGTCGGGGCAACGGGAGTTCTTCAGAATCCAAACGAAGTACTTACGGCTGTACAACAGGAGCGACTCGCCAAGGCCAAAACCGCTGATAAACCCATTTTCGTGGTCACTCCGGAAGAGGCAAAAGAGAACCAAAAGAGCAAGGCGGACAAGACTAAGACTTGGGTTTTTCACGCGGAAAACGTTCGCGACTTTGCCTTCGCTTCGAGCCGCAAGTTCATTTGGGACGCTCAAGGCCACAACGTGAATGGCAATAGCGTCATGGCCATGAGCTACTACCCAAACGAA
>JAYTVM010000188.1:0-1918 GCA_043743995.1 Pirellula sp.
TTTCTTCCGCGAAAGCGGTTGCTGACTCGGACATAATCTTACCTATCCTCTTGTTGGGAAAAACAAACAACTAAAAACGACCGGCGAGAAAGTTTTTTAAACCCGGCTGTTCGACACGTAAATTTGGTACCGACTATTCGGCAGCACCTGGCTCTGTAGACTCCGCGACAACAGGTGCCACGACTTCTTGGTTTTCTTGGTCTTCTTGGTCTTCGATCATCTTCTTGACTTGGCCAGCAATCTTGCGAGCTGGACCAACCAGTTGTCCCGACAGGTTTGCACCGGGCGAGAGAATCTGACCAACCAACATGGAGATCTGTTCGCTGCGACTCGGCCACTTGCTAACCTTTTTGACCTGGTCGGCAGTGATCGCGTCACCGTCCATTACCCCACCCTTGATTTCAAGCTTGGGGAACTTGCCAGAATCCACCATCTTGGTCACCAAACGGACCAAGGAGACGAAATCCTCGCAGCCCCAAATCACAGCCATGCTTCCTGGCTGTTCGCCGAAAGCCGGACTCAAAGAAGTTCCCACGGTAGCTCTCGCTGCCAAGGTCCTCTTGACGACCATGACCTTGACTCCGGTTTCCCGGAAGGCCTTTCGGATGTTGTAATTCTGTTCGCCGGTCATGCCAACAATGTTGGCAACGATGGCGTCATTAACCCCGTCCAACCGACTCGCAATATCGCGTGAAACGAGCTTCTTGACTAGCTTGCTCATGGAAACCTTTCCTTACGCAGTAACGCGGATGCTAGGGGACATCGTCGCACAAATGGCGATCGACCTGATGTACAAACCCTTAACCGTATTCGGTTTGAGGGACTGCACATACGAAATAAACGAGGACGTGTTTTCGATCAACTTGGTCGCGTCGAAACTCATCTTGCCGACGACGGCATGGATGTTCGCACCTTTGTCATTTCGGAACTCGACCTTACCGGCTTTGTACTCTTTGACCACGCGAGCCACGTCGGTGGTGACCGTGCCAGCACGAGGCGAAGGCATCAGACCGCGAGGTCCGAGAACCTTGCCGAGTGGACCGACCATACCCATCATGTCTGGTGTTGCAATACAGACGTCGAAGTCCAAAAATCCGTCCTTGATTTTCTTGGACAAGTCTTCTGCACCTACAAAGTCCGCACCGGCTTCCTCAGCGATCTTGGCGTAGTCTCCTTTGGCGAAGACGATGACGCGTTGGATCTTGCCGATACCGTGCGGTAAAACGACCGAACCTCGAACAAGCTGATCGGCTTGTGACGGGTCGATCCCAAGTTTCATGTGAATTTCAACGGTCTGGTCAAATTTGCGACCAGAGAATTGCTTTAGTAATTCGACCGCTTGCTGCAGCGGCATCGGGACGATACCCGGTGCTTTGGCGAGCATGGCTTTCATTGCTTTCGTTGGCTTAACCATCGTAACGCTTGCTCCCCTCGATTAACCTATGACCTCGATACCCATACTGCGGGCGGTGCCCTCGATCATGCGACGAGCATGTTCGAGATCGCGAGCGTTCAAGTCAGCCATCTTCTTTTTACAGATGTCTTCCACTTGAGCGGCGGTCACCTTGCCAACTTTTGTTTTGTGGGGCTCACTCGATCCGCTAGCGACGCCAGCAGCAATCTTGAGCAAAGCCGATGCAGGCGGGCTCTTGGTTACGAACTCGAAACTGCGGTCGGAATAGACGGTTACAACGACAGGGATAGGAGTGCCATTGAACTCCCGCGTCCTTTCGTTGAATTGGGAGACAAACTGCCCCAAATTGATACCGAATTTACCTAATGAAGTACCAACTGGAGGTGCAGGCGTCGCCTTGCCTCCAGGTACTTGAAATTTTGCTTGTCCTACGACTTGCTTGGCCATTGATAGTGAACCTTGTGTCCGCTTCTGTCACCGATACTGAATGTTGAGTTTCAATAC
>JAYTVM010000189.1:0-23573 GCA_043743995.1 Pirellula sp.
CGAATGGCCCTGAAAGGGTCAAAGATTCTGCGATCCCTTCAGGATCGGTACGCGCGGTACGAAACGTCTTCCGGTGGTGTCGCTCCGCTCAACCACCGGCTACTGAGATCAAAAAAGGTATCCACGAGCGAAGGGCCTCGCTCGTCCACAAGGCCAACTGTCTTTGCTAGCAATGTCGCAAGGAAAAGAGGGGCAGCAAAGTATTGCACCCTCACCACTCGGCCCTTGCAGCGCGTTAAACTATTCGGCAAGTTAAAAACAACATACATCTACTTGCACACGAATGGAGTCTCTATCTTGTTGATCTTAGGTCGCCGAAACAATCAATCTATTGTCTTCCCAAATTGTGGAATCACGGTTCGCATTCTCGACGTAAACGGTCGCGTCGCAAAAATCGGAATCGAAGCACCTCGCAACGTCGAAATCATGCGCGGTGAACTAGCTATGGCATCGAGCGGTAGCCATTCCGATACGACAAGCTTGAAAAAGAAATCGGTTGGCCAAGAACAATGTGTTGCGCCGGAGCCTGAGCTCCCCGTCATGCAGTTTTCGCAGCGACTGGCGGAGATCAAAGCCAGCCTTCACCTTTTTCAGCAACGCCGTGCGGCTGGCGACGAAATGGGCGCCGATCAAGTGCTCGGGGAACTTCTCAACGAAATTGCCCATTTGGACGCCGATTGGCTAAAGGGATTAACCGATGCGCCAACCCAATTCGCTCGCTCGAGTCCAGAATTCGTGTCGGAATCTTGGGCGGACTATCGAACCGGTCCAGAAAGAAGTCCTATTCAAATCTTGGTGGTGAATCAATCTGACAATCCGAACGGGCTATCTTTGCCCGTTGGGACCTTCCACGGTTGCCAGTTGTGTACCGTAAACAGTCACGAGACTGCAATGCGAGCCGTGACATCCAACGAGCCCTTCGACTATGTGGTCTGCAACGGAAGCCCAATGGCGTTTGACGAATTAGCATTGGTGAGGACAATACGAGCTGACCGCCGGTTGGATAACACCAAGATTTTCATGTCGAGCGTTGCCGCGGACGCTATGGAGCGTTTTGAATTGTCGAATAGTTATCGCATCGATGGTTGGTTGGCACGTCCACTCTTACCGCATGACCTTTGGAAGCATATCGTCGAAAGTGAACAGCTTGAATTCTAGAGATTTGGATCTAGTTCGGAACTGCAAGGCGATAATCTTTGACTGCGATGGGACATTGGTCGACTCGATGCCGGTGCATTTCGTAGCCTGGCACGAGACGATGAGCCGTTATGGGATTGCGTTTCCTGAGGATCGATTCTATTCGTTGGGGGGGATGCCTAGTGATCGCATCATTCAAATGCTCGCCAACGAACAAGGGATTACGCTCGATGCGGTTTCTGTAGCCAACGAAAAAGAACTTGCGTTTCTGGATCGTATTGATTTGCTTATTCCCATCGAGGCAGTGGTTAAGGTCGTTCGCCAAAATCGTGGTATCAAGCCGATCGCAGTCGCCAGTGGAGGGTTCCGGGCTATCATCCAAAGGCAGTTAGAACAGATCGCGATGCACGACTGGTTCGATGCCGTCGTCACGGCCGAGGACACAGCCAAGCACAAACCAGAACCGGATGTGTTTTTGGAAGCGGCCCGCCAATTAGGTACTTTGCCAAAGCATTGCATCGTTTTTGAAGACGCCGATCTGGGTATCGAAGCGGCTCGGCGAGCGGGTATGAACTGCATCGATGTCCGCTCTTTTTTTACGCCACGACGCCTTCCCATCGGAATCTGATTCCAAATGATTCGTTGGCGATGGATTTGGTTCTCGATCGGTATGCTTTTGTTGATTGCCGCTTGGCCCGGATCACAACGCCTCAGTTTCGATCGATCTCTGCAACGCATGTTTGCGCCCGACGATCCGACTCGTACAGATTTTGAGTTTTTGCAGTTGAAATTCGGTGTATCGGATCTAGTTGTCTTCGCATATCGAGATGAAAGCCTTTGGGCCAAGGATGGAAGTGGATTGGAACGGCTGAAACGCGTTCGCGAGCGCGTGGAAGCCATTCCAGGTATGGCCATCGCCATGGACTTGTCCAAGATCGATCAAATGCTGGGGCAGCTGGACCGGCCGTTCGCTATCCTAGGAACGCTTCAAGGGAAACGAACGCCTCACGTTTTATTGGACGATAGCAATGCGCTAGCCCAGAAATTCATCGGGATCTTCGAGGGACAAACACACAGTCGCAATGGAACACTGGTTGCGATTGCTTGCCTCTTGAAACCACCCGACCAAAGCAATAACACTACTAAGCAGACTCTTTTCGAACTTCGCAATCTGGCTGACTCACTCTCCGTCGAAGGCTTGTCGAAGGGAATGCTAGTTGGCCAACCCGTGATGGTCGAAGAAGGCTTCGATGAAATTGAACAGGATGGAAAGAGATTGAGCATCGTTTCTACTCTATGCCTAGCTTTGCTCATCCTGGTTGGATTTCGATCGCTGCGTTGGGCAATTCTCTCGATCGCAGTCGTGCAATGGTCACTGATCGTGACACGAGGCTTGCTGGAGTGGTTGGCTTGGGATCTAACCATGGTGTCATCCATGCTTGCCTCCATCGTAACGGTGATTGGCGTGGCCACCACGATGCACTGGATGCTGGGATACCAACAAGCCATGAAATCGAATGCAACACCCGAAGAAGCGCTACGACTGTCGTTAAAAGGATTGTGGCGACCGATCGTGTGGGCTTGCATCACCGATGCGATCGGCTTTGCATCGCTTTCGTTTGCCGAGGTCGGACCCGTTCAAGACTATGGATGCATGATGGCGATTGCTTCGCTGGTGGTACTTATTGGAATCTTCGTGTTGGTTCCAACGTTGGCACTCCTGCCGCTCGCCCCTAAAAGTTATGCAAAAAGCTTGGGGCTATCGTACGAGCTGTTTCAGATCCCTGGTGATGAACCACTGAGACGGTTCCTTTTGTGGATACTGCGACTCGTGAATAGATGGCCCGTTGCCGTCGCCATTGTTGCGATTGTTGTTGGTACGTTCGCCGTTTTGGGTTCCCTGCGACTGAAGGTTGAAACCGACTTCATCAAGAATTTCAGATCGGATGCTCCGCTCGTGGTGGCATACCGGGCCGTGGAGAGTGAATTGGGTGGAGCTGGGGTTTGGGACGTCATCTTACCCGCCCCGAAGGTGTTGTCGCAGACCTATTTAGACCAAGTTGCCGAATTGGAGAGGCGTCTGCTTGGAATCGTAGTGCCGGGCGAAATACCGTTGCAACTGACTCAGGCGATGAGTTTTGCCGATGCGGATGAAGCTTCGCGTTTGTCGCCAATTCTCGGCAGGTTGTCCATAGAAACGAGACTGATAGGTATACGACAGGTGATGGGCAACTTTGTGGATACGCTCCTTAGCAAATCTGGCGACGGGCAACGCTTTTTGCGTATCATGTTGCGGTCGCGGGAGCAAGCGGAAGCGGCACAGAAAGAGCAGCTGATTGCCGAAGTCAAGCGGACTGTGGATGAAGCGATTCAAAGCGAGCCGTGGAATGACCTGTTTGATGCAGTCGATGCGTCGAAGAGTACCAGTCGGCGCGAAGCATCGCCCGGATCGAAAGCGACCGTATCGGGTTACTATGTACTTCTGTCCCAATTGGTTTCCAGCGTGGTGGCCGATCAGTGGCGGTGTTTTGCAGTTGCAACTTTCGGGATTTGGATCGCCATGTCGATTGCGCTTCGCAGTCCGGGGATGGCAATGCTAACCGTATTGCCAAACGCTCTCCCGAGTTTGTGCATTCTAGGATGGATGGGATGGACGGGAACACGAGTGAATTTGGGAGCAGCCATGATTGCAGCCGTCTCAATGGGGCTCAGTGTTGACTCATCGCTTCATTATTTGATTCGATTTCAATGCGAGCGAAAAGATGGCCACAGTTTCGACGATGCGTTGGCTTCGGCCCAATCCGAGATCGGAATGGCTATTTTGCTTTCAACCTGCGCGCTGGTTCTTGGTTTCGGTTCGTTGTCAACTAGCAATTTTTTGCCGACAGTCGTGTTCGGTACTACGGCTTCGATTAGCATGATGGGCGGATTGCTGGGGAATCTTTTGGTTCTCCCTGCTTTGCTTAGACTCTATTGTCGCCTTTCGCTCCGCGAAAGTGCGAGCGATTAACGCACTTTTGCGGAGCAAAAGGCGACAATTGTAGACGAGCGCGGGCCTCGCTCAGCCACAAAAACCAAGTACTATGACAAAACAAGCACTATGACAAAACAGCGTTGCGGATTACTGAAAAGTGTGTGCGTGTTCTTGTTCTTAATAGCAAGTGCATGGCTTCCATCAAATAATCAAATCTGCATCGCGCAGGTGCTCGACAAGCAGAAGCAGCTTGATGCCCAGACCTTTTGGGACAATCGCGATTGGGATTGGTACAAGGAGAATATCCCTTTTTTCGAGTGCCCCGATGCAGAGATCACCACGACCTATTACTACCGCTGGGAGCTCCTCACCAAGCACCTTACTTACGGTTCTCCCACCAGCGGTTATTCCTTTACCGAGTTTATCGATCGCCCCTTCTGGTCGGGGGCCTACGGAGCCATTAGCTGCCCAGCCGGACATCAACTCTACGAAGCACGATGGCTAAGAAAGCCGACCATCGCTCGGGACTACTTGCGCTATTGGTTTCGGACTCCAGGTGCTCAGCCGAGAAATTATTCAACCTGGCTTGCCGATTCCGCCGTAGCATTGAATTTGGTGCACAAGAACGATTCCCAATTGGTCGACCTATTGCCGGACCTTATTCGCAACTACGAAGGCTGGGAGCAACGTCACTTCGTCCCAAGTGTGGGTCTCTTTTGGCAAACGGGTCACGACGACGGAATGGAATTCAACATCAACAGTCGTCAGACGAAAGATATCCTTAGGGGTGCTCCTTCGTATCGTCCCTCATTCAATGCCTACATGTGGGCCGATGCTAAGGCCATCGCTAAGATTGCTCTGCTCGCTGGAAAAAAAGATATCGCGGGCAAGTTTGAACAGAAAGCTGCAGCGATCAAGTCGAAAATGCAGGAGTTGCTTTGGGATGACAAGCGGCAGTTCTTCTTTCCAGCCTTCCGGGATAATGAAGAGCGAGAGGGACATGCTACAACCGCTCTTTCGCGAACTTATGAGACGGGGGAGTTTGCTGGTGACCCACACGGTCGGGAGCTAATTGGTTACGTCCCCTGGCAATTCGGAATGCTTGACACCAACAAAGGGTACGAAGTGGCTTGGTCAAAGCTCATGGATACGGACGCGTTCTTTGCCAATTTCGGGCCCACCACGCTGGAACGAAATGACCCAATGTTTCTATTGAAGAATTCTTGCTGCTGGTGGAGCGGACAATCTTGGCCGTATGCTACATCGCAAACGCTAAAGGCGATGGCAAACGTCATTCAAAAGAACTCGGGGGATCGATCCAAGCCATCAAATAATCTGCCAATCTCTTCGAAGGATTACCTAGATCTTTTGCGGATTTTCGCTCGCTCACACCGCAAGGACGATAAGCCATACCTTGCCGAAGCGTTGCATCCAGATACGGGTTCGTTCGAGGGCCACGATGCTTATAACCACAGCGAACACTATTTCCATTCCAGTTTTTGCGATCTGGTGATCACCGGCCTGGTTGGCTTACGAGAGCAATCAGACAACACGTTGGTTGTCTCTCCACTTGCACCACCGGAATGGGATTATTTCGCATTGGACGATGTCTCATACCATGGAAATCGGTTGTCTGTGATATGGGACCGGTTGGGAACACGTTATGGCTACGGGATTGGATTGCATGCAATCGTTGATGGAAAAAAGGTTGCGACTTCGTCAGAAATGAAGAGCATGAAGGTAGAGCTTGCCCCGTCGATTAGTGAGCCCGAGAAAGCGCCAGGCATGGCTTCAGCCAGAGTCAATTATGCCGTCAACAACGATGGTGACTACTATCCACGTTTGAATGCATCGTTTACCGCACCCGAGACGGCAGCTTCCAAATTGCACGATGGAAACTACTGGTATCACATCAATCCACCCAATCGTTGGACAACCGGCGGCTCGCCGAATGCGATCGATTGGGTTGAAATGGACTTAGGGGCGATTCGTAATTGCGACACCGTGAAGCTGTATTTTTTGGAAGACGCCGAATCGATTAAGGCACCGTCGGATTATCAGCTGGAGGCTTGGAACGGAACGGAATGGCAGTCCTTTGAAAACGAAAGCCGAAATCCAAAAACGCCAATGGGCCATCGCTCGAACACGATTACGTTTGATGCGATGTCGCTTCAGAAATTGCGAGTGTCGATGAAACACGCGGCCGGTGGTCGAACTGGGCTCACGGAAATCGAGTTGTGGGGATTGGCGGAATTGCCGTACGTATCACCTCGGCCGCCTGCGGGCAATATTGCATTTAATCCAAACGGCAGCGGATTTCCAAAAGCGACTGCTTCGTATTCGGATCGCTTTGGCGGCCAACCGATGAAGGCCATTGATGGCAAGATTGTCTTTCTTCCGACCCCCATGAATCGTTGGACATCTTACGAATCGCCGAGTAAATCGGATTGGTTGGAAGTCGAGTTTGAGAATGCAGTAATCGTCGGACGAATAGAACTTTACATTTACGACGATCGAGGGGGCGTGCAACCACCGACTGCTGTCGTTGTTCAATGCATTCAGGATGGCAAATGGTTCAACGTAGAAAGCCCTGAAATGTCGCCGCCGAATCCTGTTGGCAGTGCAATGAATACCGTTCGATTCCGACCTCTGGAAACCACGAAGCTGCGTGTTGTCTTTACCAACGCCGGCAAGGCGCGTAGCGGAGTTACTGAAATCGAGGTCTGGCGCGAATAGTGTCGTTACTTTTCTTCTTTTTCGTCTTCGTTGTATTCGTATTCGAGATCGGCATCTTCGCCGACTTCGAATTCATCGTCCTCGTCGACGAAATCCTCCATTTCGCCATCAAGGCTTTCACCTGCATCGGCATCGGACATCGCATCGTTGTCGTCGCGCTTTTGACGCTGTACTTTGTTCAAATCATCCCGTTCATCGTCGCGTGCTCGCGGCTGCAAGTAGAGCTTGATCGGAATTTCGCCGAACGGCAAATGATCGCGGAGGAAGGTTAGCAGGTAGCGCTGGTAGGTTTTTGAAAATCCCTGCGGCTGATTGCAAACCAAAATGATCGTAGGAGGCAAGCTTGTTATCTGCGTCGCGTAATAGATCTTTGGTCGTTTCATCATGTACATCGGGGGTTCATGTCGCTCTAACGCGACCTTGACCAGTTTGTTCAATTGATTCGTTGAGATACGTTCGTTCGCTTGCTTGAAAAGCATTTGAGCGTGGTTGAGCAACGACTTGACATTCTTACCCGTTTGTCCTGTTATGAATCCGATCGGGCAATAAGCCATCGTGGGGAACGTTTCATGCACATAGCGAACCCAGCGTTCGGTCGGCATTTGACCAGCTAGCAAATCCCACTTATTGACAACGAAGATGCAGGGTTTGTATTGGTCGGCAATGTAGTGTGCGAGCTGTTTGTCGACTTTGCTCATCTGTTGCTTAGAGTCAAAGAAGATCAGCACCACGTCGGCCCGCCGGATGCTACGCTGCGCTCGGTGCATCCCGTACCAATCGATATCGGTCTTGACGCTCTTATTCCTTCGAAGTCCGGGGGTGTCCATGGCCATGAATTTGTGACCGTCTAAGTCGAACATGACGTCAACGCAATCGCGAGTTGTACCGGGCACTTGGCTTACGATCATGCGTTCCGCTTTGACCAGCGTGTTGACGAAGGTGCTCTTTCCCACGTTGCGTTTGCCTACAATGGCAAGCTTCATCATGGGCGGTTCGACTTCGGTGGGCATCGCATCCAATTGCGGGATACGTTGAACAACCAAATCGAGCAATTCGTCTTTGTTTCGATTTTGATGCACGCTGACCCGAATCAACCAACCTCGCCCTAACTGATGGAATTCGTCCGCGTTGATATCCAACGAAGGGCTGTCGGTTTTGTTCGCAACCAACAAGATCGGCTTGTTGATTTTGCGAAGTCGATCGGCAACTTCTTGATCTAACGGCAAAAGGCCGGCTCGGGAGTCGACCACAAACAACAAAACATCCGCATCGTCGATGGCGATTTCGATTTGGGCTTCGATATCGGCCGTGAGATTATCAACGTCGATGATCCCCATTCCGCCCGTGTCGATCAGCTCGAAATGATGACCTCGATGTTCGATCAACGTGGTTAAGCGATCGCGAGTCACTCCAGCCGTGTCCTCAACGATCGCAAGCCGTCTGCCTGCAATCCAATTAAAGAGGGAGCTTTTGCCGACATTGGGTCGGCCAACAATGGCTACGCGAGGAATTGGCATCGAGCAAAAAGAAAATCGAGAACGGAGAAAACGGGAATCAATCTGGTATGTTAGTCTTAAGTTGCCTTTTACGGGAGTGTTCAGTTTCCCACATCTTGCTAGAATCCGGTGTTTCCTCCGGCATTGTGCCCATTTGCTCCACAAGGAAACGGTGATCCGTTGTGATCCGTTGTGATCCGTTGCACCGCAAGGAATCAGAGAAATGCACAGGAATCAGAGAAATGCACAGGAATCAGTGGAAAACGGCCAGTGTTCAGCTTTTAAAGCATTGGAGCCGGAGCGGAGTTTCACAGATTCCTGCTGGAACAAGCATATCGGTCGCTGCCGCAGGATCTTGGCTAGAAGAAAACGATTCGGTCGTTTTCGATGATGAGGGCTCCGCAACCTCTTCACTGGGATCACTTGCGTTAGACGTAATACCGTCAAATACAAGCCCCTCTTTTACGGCTTCCACGGCTACAGAATCGCCAACGGCACCGGCTATCGCGGAGTTGATGCTGCCGGCCAAAGTGGGCTCCGTGGCTTTGCCAACAACCACGAAAATACTGGCGATTTCAGGAGTGAATGTCGGCCAATGGAACGCACCTCCAACGGCGATTCCAGATCGGCAAGGAGTTTTGGACTCACTCAATGCGCAAGTCATGGCGTGTTGCAAATGCGAAGAGATCGTTTGTCGACGTCAACGCACCGTTTTTGGAGTGGGAGCGATCAACGCTCGCGTGGTGATGTTTGGCGAGGCACCAGGTGCCGACGAAGACCGCGTAGGGGAACCCTTTGTTGGGGCGGCGGGCCAGTTGCTGGACAAAATCCTGGTTGCGAGTGGCTTAAAACGAGCTGACGTTTACATCGTAAATGCCTTGAAATGTAGACCGCCCAACAACCGAACGCCAACGGACGCCGAAATTGAAAATTGCAGGCCATTCTTTGAAACTCAACTCGAAACGATTCAGCCGGAGTACATAGTATGTTGGGGATCTGTGGCTGTTCGAGCGGTTCTGGGCAGTACCGACAGCGTCGGACGATTGAGAGGCAAGTTCCATTCGTTTCGAGGCGCGAAAGTACTGGTCACCTACCATCCCGCCTATTTATTGAGAACGCCAGACGCGAAAAAACTTACTTGGGAAGACATGAAAATGTTAATGCACGATATGGGCATTCCAATTCCGACGCGTCCTTGAATGTAATTGATTGCTCGGCTCTAATACAAAGCATCGAGGAATGTTTTTTTTGTCAATATCACCAAATGAATTCGGTACTATGAGACCTTTTTCTGCTTCGCTTGTTGTCGCTCTGTTGCTTTCTTTCGTTCTGATTCCCTACGCCTTGGAGAGGGCCGTTGGAGCTCCTTCCCCAGATGTCAAATTGGGGGCGGCAGGCAGCGCCGGTGTCGACGTGAAGTCAGACAGCACGAATGCAATGACAGAAACGAAGCATCCAGCAACCGTCCGTTCCTCGAGATCCTCGGTTCTGGTGGCCAGCCTGACGGTTTTCGTTCTCTCAATTTTTGTTGGATTTGAAATCATCGCTAAAGTTCCACCAACGCTCCACACACCGCTGATGAGTGGCTCGAATGCCATCAGTGGAATCACGGTGGTGGGAGCCATCATCGCTGCGGGCTACCAAGAAATGGGTGTGGGTAGCTTGTTCGGTTTGGTTGCAATCGTGCTGGCAATGATCAATGTAGTCGGCGGGTTCCTAGTGACTCATCGCATGCTATTAATGTTCAAAAAGCGTTAGGCCCAACTACACCTTTCTTCCCGCTCCACTTTTTCTTTGTGAGTACTTGATGATCGCCATTGTCCCACTGATTTATTTGGTTTCGGCAGTGCTTTTTATTGTCGGGATAAAATTGATGTCGGCACCGAGGACTGCGGTTCGAGGTAATCTCGTCGGCGCAGCGGGTATGGCGCTCGCCATTGGTATTACGCTATTTGACCAAGGTGTTTCCGGCTATCTATTCATTGCTATGGGTCTGATTGCAGGAACTGTCATCGGGACATCAATGGCCAATCGAGTCCAAATGACTTCCATGCCACAGATGGTTGGATTATTGAATGGCTTAGGAGGAGGCGCGTCAGTGCTGGTTGCGTTCGCCGACCTCGTACACCATACCGACCAACCGATCGACACATTAATTGCTGTTGGAATTTCGGGCATGATTGGTGCAATTACGTTTTGGGGGAGCCTCGTAGCGTATGCAAAACTGGAGGAATGGAAGCAGTTCAAGAAGCCTTATTCTCTACCAAATCAGCAGCTGATCAATTTGGGGCTGGTCGTTCTGGACTTTTTGCTGGTGGGAATCCTTGCGTTTTCACATAGTATGACGACACAAATTTTTTGCTATGTTGCGATCTCGATCGTCTCCAGTGTGCTTGGAGTGTTCCTCGTCAATCCGATCGGTGGCGCTGACATGCCCGTCGTCATCTCACTGATGAATTCGTATTCGGGGGTGGCTGGGGCTGCTACCGGATTCGTGCTCGACAACAACGCCTTGATTATTTCCGGTTCCCTCGTAGGTGCTTCGGGAATCATTCTCACACAGATCATGTGCAAGGCGATGAACCGCTCACTAAGCAACGTGCTTTTCGGAGTCATGGCTGGAAGCGGATCGGACAGCAACGTTGACGAGATTTATGCGAACGTACGTAGCACTTCAGCGGACGACATCGCAATGATACTCGACGGAGCCCAGCGTGTAGTCTTTATTCCTGGCTACGGGATGGCGGTCGCGCAAGCTCAACACGCGGTGCGGGAACTGAGCAAATTGCTCGAGACCCGCGGCGCCTCAGTGGAATACGCGATTCACCCAGTTGCCGGCCGTATGCCTGGGCACATGAATGTGCTCTTAGCAGAAGCCGACGTGTCGTACGATAAACTCAAGGAAATGGATCAAATCAATCCGACCCTGGACAGTGTCGACGTCGCCATCGTCATCGGAGCCAATGATGTTGTGAATCCATCGGCACGAAACGATCCGAAAAGCCCGATTGCAGGCATGCCAATTATCGATGTCGATAAATGCAAAACCGTCATTGTTATCAAACGCAGCCTAAGTCCAGGTTTTGCTGGTATACCGAACCCGCTCTTCGCCTTGCCCAACACCCTCATGTACTTTGCGGATGGCCAGCAAGCCGTCCTCGATATTGTTAAAGCGATCAAAGACTTATAAGCCTAGTGCTTTGTCAAACAGGAAAACATGGGTAGCCACGCTAGCCAAAGCGTGGGTGAACCGCGAGAAATGATCGCGATCCCCACGGTCTCCGCGACCGTGGCTACCCTCGGTTATCAACGTGACAAAGCACTAGGCAAACTAGTCGCACTTCCAACTTCAAACTTCCAACTTCAAACTTCTCCGTGTCCACCACCGCTACGTCAAACGAACTTCCATGCTGCAATGTGCTCAGTGAGCTTTGGCAACGTTACGCGTTCGCCAACGACGCTGGTCCCTATTTGCTGATCCCGGAAGCGGTCCTACAGCCGAGAACGGAATCTGAGGTTCAAGCGATTTTCAAGGCTTCGCGTTTGAATCGAATACCGATCGCTTTTCGCGCGGGTGGGACGAGCCTATCGGGCCAGTCGGTCACCGATGGCTGGTTGGTTGACATCGGTCGTCACTGGCGAAAAATCGAACCGCTCGATCGAGGTTCCCGAGTACGAGTACAAGGAGGTGCGATCGGTGGCGTCGTCAATGCCACGTTGCGTCCGTTTGGCCGCAAAATCGGTCCGGACCCATCTTCGATCAATTCCGCCATGATGGGTGGCATTCTTTCAAACAATTCGAGCGGAATGTGCTGTGGCGTTGTCAACAACGCTTACCACACCCTCGACTCGATCCGCTTTGTTTTGCCTGACGGATCGGTTTGGGACACTTCCCTTCAAAACGAAGCTTCACGATTCGAAGCAGAACAAGCGTCGATCGCCAGAACACTTACGCAATTGAGGGCCGAGATACTTGGATCACCGGTCTTGCTGGAAAAAATCCGCCGCAAGTACAAGCAGAAGAATACCGTCGGCTATTCTCTAAATGCCTTTGTCGATCATGAGCGACCGTTGGACATTTTGTCCCATCTCTTGATCGGCGGCGAAGGTACGTTGGCGTTCATTTCCGAAGCCGTGCTAAAGACGTTACCAGAATTACCTGAGAAAGCGACTTCGTTAGCTTTTTTCCCAGACGCCAATACCGCCTGCGAAATCATTCCGGAACTGATCGATATCCAATGCGACGCGGTGGAGTTCATGGATCGCGCTTCGATGGAGTCGATTCGCAATTTAGAAGGAGCACCAACTGAGTTGCCGCGACGGTTGGATGAACACAAGAAATTGATGGGGCTGTTGTTCGAGTTTCAAGCCCCCGACAAGGACGCGCTTGCCAAAAAGCTGGACGCATTTCGTTCGCTGGTCGAGCCGCGAGCCAAGTCGCTCAGCGCGATTGAGTTTACGGAAAACAAAAAGAAGCAAGCCTATCTGTGGAAGCTGCGAAAGGGCATGTATCCGGCGGTCGCTGCCGTGCGTGGCCGAGGCGAAGCGGCGATTTTGGAAGACGTCACATTCCCGTTGGAAAGACTCGGTGCAGCGATCGTTGAACTGCAAGCCATGTTCGTAAAGCACGCGTACTCGAATGGTATTATCTTCGGTCACGCTCGCGACGGCAACTTGCATTTTGTCATCTCGCAACCGATGGCCACGAGTGCCGACACGGACAAGTATGCGAGGTTCATTGACGACATGGTCGACTTGGTTGTGCATCGATTCGATGGTGCACTGAAAGCCGAGCATGGAACAGGGCGCAACATGGCTCCGTTTGTCGAAACGGAGTGGGGGTCAGAGGCCCTGGGTATCATGCGCCGACTCAAGAGCGCGGTGGATCCGGACGGTCTTCTCAATCCAGATGTGATTTTGACGTCGCGACCTAAACTTCATCTGGAGAACATCAAGGATTTGCCGGTTGTCGAGGAGGTTGTTGACAAATGCGTAGAATGCGGTGCGTGTGAGCCACGTTGCCCAAGTCGGGATTTTACCTTGTCCCCGCGACAACGCATCGTGCTCCGGCGGGCTCGCGAGCGAATGCTTGCAGACGGCAAACTTGAGTTAGCAAGACAATTGGATCGGGATTACGAGTTTGCGGGTAAGGCCTCGTGTGCAACGGATGGTTTGTGTGCGCTGGATTGTCCGGTAGCCATCAACACGGGAGACTTGATCAAGCAGCTTCGCAGCTCTTCCACTGGTCGAGTCGATTCGGCAGTTGCGTCCATGTTGGGGAAACATTTTGGCTTGGCGGAGCGGGCTGTACACCTGAGCTTGCTAGCGGGCCGAGGAACGAGCGCTGTGATCGGTGATTCTGGATTGAGAACCATCACGGGCTTGCTCGCAAAAGTTTTTTCGGGGTTTCCGCAATGGCATGCAGCCCTTTCGACCGACCACGGGGCCATCGATCGCTCACTGGTCAGCGACTTTGAGAGTGCGGAGGTCATTTACTGGCCAACTTGCATGTCCCGTATGATGGGTGGAACCGCCGATGCGTTGCTGAGGGTTTGCGCGAAAGCTGGAGTGTCCGTCCATATCCCGAGAAACGCGACAGGAAAATGCTGCGGACAAGCCTTTTCATCGAAGGGGTATATCGACGTCGCAATCCAAAAGCAGAAAGAATTGCTCGACTCGATATGGGACTGGAGCAAGCACGGCGAAAGGCCGGTTGTGCTAGATCTTGGATCGTGTACGTCTTTTTTAAAAACAGGAATGCCCTATCTAGATCGTGTCCGAAAACATCGGCTGGAAACCTTACCGGTTTTGGATTCGACGGAGTTGGCAGCGAGCTTAATTCCAAAATTGTTGATTGCGAAGAAGCGTACAAATGTCGCGGTCCACTCGGTCTGCTCGAACCATCGCCACGGCTGGGAAGCGGCATTGAATGAGGTAGCGAAGGCATGTGCGGAGCAGGTGCATGCACCGCACGAAGGCAAATGCTGTGGGATGGGAGGAGACCGCGGATTCGAAATTCCAGCCTTAGCATTGAGCGCTACGGCAGAGGTGGCTGGGAAAATGACCGAATCCAAGAGCGAGGTTGGTTTTACGAACGCACGTTCTTGTGCGATTTCGCTCAATAGTGGTACTGGCCGACCTTGGAGAAGCATATTCCAACTGTTGGATGAATGCTCGACCACGAAAGATAATGTCTAACTCTATATTTGTTTGGAACGGCGTACTAACGGTCGGCATTCGCGAGCCGACCCGTTCCCCTCGGCTTTGCGGGCTGTTGATTTAAAGTCGTTCGCAGAAATAGGGAAATCATGGAAACCCTAAGCGTAAGAGTGGGTGCATTCCTCACCCTCCCGTTGCAATTCTTGCTATGCTAGAAAATCTCAAAGGTCGATCTCAGACGCCTACCTTCAGGTTCTTTACGCGAGCCGATTTTGCCTCTCCGTATTCAAACTGCTTTGTTATTTCTCATCGCCGCCCCGCTTGGCATGCTGGGTTGGATCGGAGTTGCATTGATGCGAAGCGAGGAGCTGAGCGCAAGACGACAAGTGGTTTCGCTAGCCGAAGGAAGGCTCTTCGAGCTTGTTCGCGCCATCGACGATGCGATGTCCAATCAGCATCGCAGAGTGAAACAGCAGATGGAACAGGAAGGCAAGTTGCCTGAACGCTTGATGATTTTGGAGCGAAACGAGCCGCATTTGCGACGCTCCCTATGGGTCTCGGCGCGTGGGCAATTGCTCTATCCGCCTGTTCCTTCCTCCAACGCTGGCAACGAGTATTTGATCTATAACGAACTGACCATGCTAGCCCGGCAGCGACCACCTGTTCCAATCGCCATTCGCCGGAAACTCGTCGCGAATCCCGTCGACACACCGACCAAACTCAGGCTTGCCACAGAGATCAACGCCAGCGAATCCGTTAAGAATGGGCAGGAGCCAACTGAGGTTGGTGATCAACTCGTGGCCAAAGAGTCTCGATGGCGTGAGTGGTATTTTGACGAAGGTTTACAACTCGTCATATGGAGTGTTCGGTCGGATGGTTCAGCGATTGGATGTTGGCTGGAACGAGCCCGTTGGATGGCAGATCTAATCGCCAACCTGCCTGACGTCGAGCCGTCGGCCAAAGATGGTGCAACAGCGTTGATTGATACAAATGGAAACGTGGTTTACCGCTGGGGATCGATGGATGAATTGACGGAGACGCCACTAGCTGAGGTTGCGCTCAAGGAACCGCTTGCATCGTGGCGTTTCCGGTACTACCTTCCACTGAATTCCGCCAATACTTCGTCTTGGCTGCGTTACCGACCGTTGGCCTTAGCCGTATCCGCGGGCGCATTGGCGTTGCTGGGGCTCGGTACTTACGTAAGCTTCGCTACTTCGCAGCAATTGCGTTTGGCGAAACAGCGTGTTAGTTTTGCTGGCCAAGTTTCACACGAGTTGAGAACACCTCTCACCAATATCCGGCTATATGCAGAGATGGCCAAGAGGGATTTGACCCATGCGGAACCAGCAATTCAACGAGTTGCCGAGCGACTTGAAGTGATCGATTCAGAATCGAAGCGTTTGAGTCGATTGATATCGAGCGTACTTGAATTCATGCAAGGCCGCAACAAATCTCAGCCCTTGGACGTGCGTTTTGTTGTTCCCGATGAAACCGTACAACAAGTTCTGACGCAGTGTGCACTTTCGCTAAACCGAAGTGGAATTGTCGTAACGACCGAGTTAAATGCAAACCTTCGTGTTGCCATCGATTCGGATGTGCTAGAACAAATTCTGATCAATTTAATCAGCAACGTTGAGAAATATGCAGCCTCTGGTAAATCGCTAAATCTAGTAACGAAAATGGACAACCATTTCCTGACGGTGGATGTTCGCGACTCAGGGGTTGGCATCGCCAGGCGATTTGGAAGTCGAATCTTCAAACCGTTCTTCCGACTCGACGATTCGATAACGGCTCCGTCAGGCACTGGGCTTGGATTGACAATTGCGCTGGCCGCAGCCAAGCGTCACGGCGGAGGGCTTGAGCTGATACCTAGCAAGTCGGGAGCTCACTTTCGACTGCGATTGCGAATTTGGAACGATGCGACAAACCAAGCAGGAGCGAATTCATGAGGATTCTAGTAGCGGAGGATGATTCGCATACGCGATCCGCTTTGGTGGAGCTGCTCACGTCGGATGGACACCAGTGCATTTCCGCAGCCGACGGAAATCAGGCATCTAAGTTGTTTGTCGAGGTCCATCCGGAACTGGTTTGTTTGGATGTCATGATGCCAGGCCGAAGTGGATATGACCTCTGTCGCGAATTTCGACGCCTGCGACCAGAAATCCCGGTAATTTTCATCACCGCCAAATCGGAACAGATCGACAAAGTACTTGGACTCGAGCTTGGTGGGGACGATTACATCGTCAAGCCCTTCGGCTGCCAAGAAGTGCTTGCAAGAGTTCACGCGGTTGCAAGGCGTTGCCAACGTTCGGAGCCAATCAAAGAGCAACGACATGAGCCAGAATTCACGATGGACGGCCTGATTGTCTATCCGAAGAAGCTCAAAGCCGTGCGTGACAAAACGACCATCAAAATCAAAACTCGGGAAATGCTGTTGCTTCAATTGCTCTTCGATCACGCGGGGCAAGTCGTGGCACGAGATTTGATTTTCAACGTCTGCTGGGGTTACGCTCATGTACCGAACAGCCGAACTCTAGACCAAATGGTCAGCCAACTTCGCAACCGCATCGAACGCGATCCAAAAAACCCCCGCATCGTTCAAACCGTCTACGGGGCAGGGTATCGCTACGAGCCAGAGGAAGCAGATTTGCACTAAGCTTCAATCTGGCTTTCCAAAATCTGACGATTTTCCAACCGTCAAGTGAGATGGTGGTCGTTTGACAAGATACGAACGAATCCGATAATCGGGCGCAACGTTGATTCAAAGAGCGAACGTCAAGATGAAAAGCGAGGTTTAGTATGGCAAAGGAATTGCAAGGGATCGTCTGGTTGATCGCCTCCTTTTGGATCGTTTATCTCTGCGATGTCCTATTGCCGCTCGACTTTACAGAATACGGACTTGTTCCCAGAACGTACCGAGGTTTAGTGGGAATTCCATTGATGCCGTTCCTGCACGGTAGTTGGGGCCATTTGTTGAGCAACACAATACCGCTTTGCATTTTGCTCTTCATTTTGCACAGTTCACGACGCGACTATTTGGAAGTGATCTTGAGCATTGTGATCTTCGGCGGACTGCTGTTGTGGTGTTTTGGTCGCAACGCGGTCCATGTGGGCGCGAGCGGCCTGGTTTATGGACTTGTGGCTTTTCTGATCGCTAGTGGCTTTGCAGAACGCAAACCGGTTCCCATCTTTATCGCTTTGTTGATCGGGTTTTTGTACGGAACCACCTTGTTTTTTGGTGTATTGCCAACAGCCGGAGCAGCCGTTTCCTGGGATGGACATTTGTTCGGTGCCATAGCCGGGGTTGGGACCGCGTACGCTCTAGCGAAAAGACCGGATTCCGAAACTTTGGACCCAGTAACGCAGGATCACTCTAACAACTAGTGTCGTAGCGAAAACAACTAGTGTCGTAGCGAAACTCGCCAAGAGTTTCAAAGCCCGCTCATTCCGAAAGTCTTGGCGACTTTCGCTACGGATAAATCGGATTTCGTTACGGGCAAATCGGACCGTTATCGATCGAATTGACTTCGCTCACGTGTCGATGCCGTTCGAAGACAGAAGATGTGAAACCGTTTTTAGACCACTCTGAATCGCTCCTTCAATGGAGCCAGTCTCACAGTAGTCTCCGCATCGCCAAACTCTTTCGCTAACCCTCGACCCTTTAACACACGTTGCGATCGCGGTCGGCGTCTGGATTGGCAACGCGTATGGAACACGATAGGTCCTGAGGTGACGCCACGAACGAGCCTTGTTTCCAAACCAGTCTATGAGTTGTTCTTGGACCGTGGCCAAGAGTGACTGGCCTGTCGGTTTGATTTGATCGATGGTGCTGACACTCAGTAAAGACTTGCCGAATGGCGCATAGGTCGGCTGCGCAAAATTTGGAAAACACAAATTGTTGATCAATCCGTCCCTCTGGCCATTGAGCACCAAGGTGGCCTCACGCAACGGCGGATCGATCACTTCGAAATACAAACAACTTGTCGAGGCTGCGTGGAGATCAGAACGATAGTTGTTCGAGCCGGAGTCTACTTGGGCCAGTAGCCTTAATGCGGCGGGCTCCTCGGTTGCAACGATCACGTAATCGGCCGAAAGGACTTCGCCGTCGGACAATACAACGCTTCCATCGTTGACTCGACCAACCGTCGTGTTGAGCCGAACGGATTGGAGTGGTAATTCGGATGCGACCTGAACTGGTATGGCGTGCATGCCTTGGGCTGGTAACGCGGCATGTCCACTGCTAAACGTGCGGAATACAAACTCCATCAAGCCTGCCGAGATGCTGAGCGAGTCATCGAGAAAGATGCCGCCAAAGAACGGCCTGAAGAACCGATCGATGATCGTTTGGGTGAAGCCCATTTGCTCAAGCCGTTCTCTCGCGGAAACGTTGTTGGTGCTCAAGAGTTCCGAAGGATAGGATTGGCAAACTCGCTTACGAAAGGATGCTATCCGAAGCTTGTCAGCGATGCTGCCAACCGGTGCAAACAGCGTCTCCAGTGCATGCCAAGGGGCTTGATACCAATTGGACCTGAGTGGGTCGCAAACGCGGTATCGTTTGCCGCGAAACTGGATGAACGCGCCCGCCGGAAACGTTCCCAACTGCAGCTCGGCCAGATTCAACTCTTGCCCTGCCGTTTGGTAGCCGGTCAAGTAGACTTGAAAACCATGGTCAAGTAAGAAGCCCTCAACTCGATCCGTTTGCATGCGGCCGCCGATACGGTCACGGGCTTCCACGACAGTAACGGACCATTTCGATCGATGCAGTTGTCGGGCAGCCGTCAAACCGGAAAGGCCAGCTCCAACAATAATTGCACTGGGCATCTAATCCGACTCCGTCCCGGCTGACACGGCAGCGTCTGCCTTGTTGGAACGGGAGAGTTTTGGGTTCTCGATATAGGCTAAAACGAGCGCGATGTCCGCCGGTGTGATACCGCTGATTCGGCCAGCTTGGTCCAAGTTGATTGGTCGAATGCGGCCAAATTTCTGCTTCGCTTCGGTTCGCATGCTGGTGATGGACTCGTAAGAAAAATTCTTCGGGATGATTTTGTCCGCCATGCGATTTTGGCGGTCCACCTGAATCTGTTGACGGGCAATGTAGCCAGAGTACTTGGTATCGAATTCGACTTGTTGAGCAACGTCGGCATCGAATTGGCCCAGCGATTCTGGAAACATGGCAGCTAGTACGGCCCAAGTTATTTCTGGTCGACGCAAGTGTTTATCGGCTGGCGTGTTTTCGACGCGAAGCTGCGACAGCATCTTGTTAGCCAATTCAATCGCGGACATTTTTTTGGTGAAGCGATCGTATCTTGCCTGATCCACTAAACCGAGCGAGTATCCCAGCTCCGTCAATCGCCGATCCGCGTTGTCTTGTCGCAGCATCATGCGGTATTCGGCTCGACTAGTGAACATGCGATACGGTTCATCGACACCGCAAGTAACTAGATCGTCTGCCAGCACACCCATGTATGCAGCCTCACGACCTAATACCAGTCCATCCTTGCCTTTCAATCGCAACGCGGCACTGGCACCCGCAATCAACCCTTGTGCGCCTGCTTCTTCGTACCCCGTGGTCCCATTGAGCTGCCCAGCGAAAAACAGGCCTTCGACACTCTTGGTTTCAAACCAGGGTTGCAGTTGATCGGGCGGGCAAAAGTCGTACTCGACTGCGTACCCGTATCGCATGATTTGCGCCTTTTCGAGGCCCGGGATCAATCGCATCATTTGGTCTTGTACGTCACGAGGCAGCGATGTGGAGATACCGTTGACGTAGACCTCGAGCGTATTGCGGCCTTCGGGTTCTAGGAAGAGTTGGTGTCGGCCTTTGTCCGCGAAACGAACGACTTTGTCTTCGATGGACGGACAGTAGCGGGGCCCGGTCGATTGGATCTGACCAGTGTACATTGGAGCGCGATGCAGGTTATTGCGGATTAACGAATGCACTGCTTCATTGGTATAAGTAATCCAGCACGGAACATGAGGACCAGGAAGGGAATCGGTCATGTAGGAAAAGGGCTGCGGAGATTCGTCGCCTGGTTGCATTTCCGTCTTCGAATAGTCGATGGTTCGACCGTTGAGACGAGCTGGGGTCCCGGTTTTGAAACGTTGAACGCGGAAGCCCAAACGTAGGAGGGCTTGGCTGATGCCGGAGGTGGTCCCTTCACCGGCTCGTCCGCCTGGAGTCTTGGCTTCACCGGTATGCATGATAGCTTGCAGGAAGGTGCCGGTCGTAAGAACGACAGCTTTTGCGTGATAGGTTGCATCGCCCTTTACCCGGACGCCGACGATGTGTTCTTGGCCATCGATCGATTCGGTAAGTATGTCTTCGACCAGTTCTTGCCGTAGGTCGAGGTTTTCCATTTCTTCGATTCGGCGTTTGATTTCGAACTGGTAGCCTTTCTTGTCGGCTTGGGCGCGGGGGGAGTGCATGGCAGCCCCCTTTCGGCTGTTGAGCATTCGGAATTGGATGCCGGTCCGATCGATGGTTTCGCCCATCAGTCCGCCGAGCGCGTCGATTTCACGCACAATTTGCCCTTTAGCGACGCCGCCGATGGCTGGATTGCAGCTCATTTGTCCGACCGTGTCCAGATTGCCAGTCAACAAGGCAACGCGCGCCCCCAGCCGGGCCGCAGCCGCGGCAGCCTCGGTCCCCGCATGGCCTGCTCCCACGACGATTATGTCATAGTCGTATCGATTCATTTCCAAAATTCTCTCCCAAACGATTCTACAAGAATGCTTCTACACTCCGTGTTCAGAATCACGGCACGGAGTACCGTGCTACACTACACTGGGCTGATCACTCGTTGTCTATGGTATCCGTAGAACCGTCAGTTGACGAGCAACGAAAGTTAGTCCATCCTTGATTTTATTCCTTTTAGGCGAGCGGCAGACTGAAGACTACCAGGCCATCGTGTGGCACGCCCAAAGCGATTAGCGATGGGCGTGGGAAGTGTGGCAAATGACACTAGCTAGCTAGCTAGTTCGACTATCCCAAGTTAGAGGAAAGAGCCGTTGTCCAATTGGGAGTACGAGGTTCCTACCGAGCTTTCGCAGTCCTTTTTCTCGGCAGGAGCCTCGTTCTCCCGATAAATCGCAACACAAAAACCAATTTAGGACCGTCGAACTAGTAATTCACCACGCCCTTCGTACCGCAGAGCGTGCCACCCAGTTTAAAGGTAGATTTCAAACTTCCCCTCGCCTTATCCCTTTCTCGCCGCTTCGCTTCGCGTCCGACTCACATGGCTAAACCGACGACATTTTTGTGTACCTTTTGGTTCAGCACTTTACTCTTTGTGGCATCCGCACTTGGACAGTCTGCGACAAAGCCCGCGCAACTTGCGATAATCAACGCTAGGATCTTGATTTGCGATTCTGCCATGACTCGAGCGAGCGCGATCGCAATTGTCGACGGGCGAATTGCGGCAATCGGTGAACGTGCTGAGATTGAGTCGCACCTAAGCAAGTCTACGCAGATTGTTGATGCCGCTGGGATGACTGTCACTCCAGGATTTATTGATAGCCATCTTCATTTGATTGGGCTTGGCCAATCGCTCCAAATGCTGGACTTAAGCCAAGCCAATTCTTGGGAAAAGATCGAATCCTTGGTAGTCGAGGCGTCTTTGCGTTTGCCTAAAGGCACCTGGATAGAAGGACGCGGTTGGCATCAATCCAAATGGCTTTCACCTCCAAAAGGAAACGTCGATGGTTACCCCCAACACAGCGCATTGAGTGTCGCCGTGCCAGATCATCCCGTGGTACTTACGCATGCCAGCGGACATGCCAGCTTTTCCAATGCGGCCGCCATGAAACTCGCAGGTGTGGATCGAAACACGCCGGACCCGAAAGGAGGTGAAGTGCTAAGGGACCCCGAGGGAAATCCCATTGGTGTTTTTCGAGAGAACGCGCAATCGCTCATCCGGCGAGCTCAATCGCGCACCACCGAGCGGCTAAACGATGAACAATCGCTTGCCTCGATGTTAACGCAACTTCAATTGGCTGGTCGAGAGTGTCTGAAACATGGAATCACTGGTGTGCACGACGCGGGCAGCAGCTTTGCAACGGCACGGCACTTGAAAAATTTTTCCGAATCCGGTCAGTTGCCTCTCCGCATGGCTGTAATGATCCGCGAGGGGAGCGATAGCCTAAGCGCACAGATGGAAGCACATCGCTGGGAGAGTCTGGACGACGGCTTTCTGAGCGTGCGTAGTGTCAAAGTTGCTATCGATGGGGCACTTGGACCGCACGGTGCGTGGCTGCTTGAACCCTACAGCGATTTGCCCACTTCAGCCGGATTAAACACCGTGGCCATTGACGAGCTCACGAGCATTGCCAAGCTTTGCAAAAAGCACGATTGGCAGCTCTGCGTGCATGCGATAGGGGATCGAGCTAACCGAGAAGTGCTCGACGTATACGAACAAGTTCTCGGATCGCAAGCTTCCAGCGATCATCGATGGCGGATTGAGCATGCTCAACACCTTTCACCTGACGATATTTCTCGCTTTGGCAAGCTTGGAGTCATTCCTGCAATGCAAGCCAACCACTGCACTAGCGATGCAGTCTTTGTGCCGCAACGATTGGGAGAGAGACGCAGTTCACTGGGTGCATATGTTTGGCGCTCGCTTATCGATACAGGATCTATCGTCCCTAACGGAACGGATGCCCCTGTGGAGCGAGTCGATCCGCGAGCTAGTCTGTATGCAGCCGTGACACGTCAACTTGCATCCGGAGAACAGTTTTATCCAAATCAGTGCATGACGCGCGAAGAAGCGTTGCTGAGCTATACCCTTTGGCCTGCGCGCGCTGCTTTTCAAGAAAAGCAATTAGGGTCATTGGAGAAAGGCAAAATGGCGGACCTAGTCATGTGGGATACCGATTTGCTCAATTGCAAGCCCTTGGACATACTGACAGCCAAAGTGGAACTGACGGTTCTAGCTGGGTCGATCGTCTACCAGTGAGCGGCTATGCCGCCGGCGTCACCCAAATGGCACTCACTTTGAGCCGCAACGCGTTAGCGTGCGGGCTGCTGGGCTAGTAATCACTCGCAAATCCGGCCCTCACGCTAGCGCATTGAGGCT